>DATASG010000095.1:0-15634 GCA_036269295.1 Vicinamibacterales bacterium
TGCACCTCCGCGGCAAAGCCATGGCGCTCGAAGCCATCCTCCCCGATGGCTCGACCCAGATGCTCAGCTACGTGGACAAATTCAATTTCAACTGGATGAATAACTACATCTACGCCGATGATGCTGCGCCCGTCCTGCCGAAGGGCACCGTGCTCCATGTCACCGCGTGGCACGACAATACGCGATCCAATCCCAACAATCCCGATCCGTACCAATGGGTCGGCTACGGCGATCGCACCGTCGACGAGATGGCGCACGCCTGGATGAACGTCACCTACTTCACCGACGCTGAGTACAAGGCGCTGCAGGCCGAGCGGAAGGCGAAGCTGCCGAAGGCCACCAACGACGCCGAGAAGCAGCAGTGAACCGATTCGCGATGATCTGCGCCGCCGGCCTTCTGGCCGGCGGCGTTCTTGTGTGCGCCCAGTCCACCGCGATTCCAGCGCCTCGACGCGGAGCCGGAGATAGCGTGACTGGAGCCTTTGAAGGCTGGTTCTACAACCCGGACGGCAGCCGCAGCTTCCTCGTCGGTTACTACAATCGCAACTCGCAGCAGGAGCTCGACATCCCGATCGGTCCGAACAACCGGATCGAGCCGGGCGGTCCCGACATGGGGCAGCCAACGCACTTTCTCCCCGGTCGCCAGTGGGGCATGTTCAGCGTGAACGCGCCCAAGGACTTCAAGCCGACCGATACCTACACCTGGACGATCGTCGCCAACGGCCAGAGCATGAGCATCCCGCTCCGGCTGAAACCGGATTACGTGATGAGCCCGTTTGCGGAGATTGCGGTCGGCAATACGCCGCCAGTGGTCAAGTTCGATCCGAACGGGAAGGCGTTTCAGGGACCGCTCGCCACGCTCGCGACGGCGGTCACGATGACGGCGTCCGTGTCGACGCCGCTGCCGCTGCACCTCTGGCTGTCGGACGACATGAAATATACGAGCGGCACCAACGCGCCGCCCGCCGGGACGCGCTCGCCGGTGTCGGTCCGCCTGACGAAATACAGAGGCCCCGGGGCGGTCACGTTCGACAAGGCGCGGCCGGAGTTGCAGAAGCTCCCTGACGGCGGCGCACCGTTCAACGGCAAGGCCGACGCGACCGTCAAGTTCTCGGAGCCGGGCGACTACACCTTGCACGTGACCGGCAACGACTACTCCGGCGACGGCGGCGGCGGCTTCGGCTGCTGCTGGACGACGGCGCTCGTGAAGGTATCGGTCAAACCGTAATCGTAACGGAATCGGGTGATTGGGTAGTCGGGTAATCGATCGCCCAATCGCCAATCCATTAGCCAGTTACCAGATTATCCAACTACCCAATGAGAGTTCGAGCGACGTTGATGTTCGCGGTGGTCATCGTCGGCTGGCTCTGGCTCGACGCACGGGCGCAGTCCGGCGGCCCGATCGTCAGCGGCGCTCACCGGTTCGAGAAAGTCACCGACGGTGTCTACTACGCCACCGCATCGGGGACGATGACGGTCGGCGCGAACTCGCCGATCATCGTCACCGACACCGAGGCGATCGTGATCGATTCGGAGATCACGCCGGCCGCGGCGCGGGCGCTGGTCGCCGACCTGAAGGCGGTCACCGACAAGCCAGTCCGCTACGTGATCGATTCCCACTACCACTACGATCACGCGTTCGGCAACCAGGTCTTCGGACCCGAGGTACAGGTGATTGGCCACGAGAATACGCGCAAGCGGATGCTGACAAACGTGATGGAGCAGTACACGTATCTCAGCAGCGTCGAGCCGGTGCCCGCGCGCGTCGAGGGGCTGCGGAAGCGCATCGCCGACGAGAAGGATCCGCAGCAGAAGGCGCTGCTCGAACGCCAGGTCGCCAATTCGCTGGCGTACCTGGAGCAGGTGAAGGAAATCAAGGTCACGCCGCCCGGGGTCACGCTCGATCGCAAGATGACGCTGTTTCGCGGTGGCCGCGAGATTCAACTGCTGTACTTCGGCCGCGGCCACACCGACACCGACGTCGTTGTCTACCTCCCGAAAGAGCGGATCGTCTGCACCGGCGACCTGATGGAGTCGGTCATCTCTTACATGGGCGACGCCTACGCGGAGGAGTGGCCGGCGACGCTGGACCGCCTGATGACCCTGGACTTCGACACGGTGATGCCAGGACACGGCGTTGTCTTCAAGGGCAAGGCGCACATCGAGGCGTTCCAGCGCTACCTTCGCTCGGTGCTCAAGCAGGCTACCGACCTGAAGAAAGCCGGCGTGCCCGCTGACGCTGCGGCGCCGCGCATCGACATGAGGGCCTTCGCGACCGACTTTCCGCAGATCCGAGCAGCCGGCATCGACCCGGCAGCGGTGCGCCGCATCTATGCGCTCGCCGATCATCCCGAACCGGCACACTAGCGCAATTTCGGGTTCCGTGTAGCGTCCCACGATCAACGCAGGGACCGCGGAACGCGCAGAATGTCTTACCTTTCTGCGGGTTCCGCGAGTTCTGCGTTAAACGTCGTCTACACCGAAATCGACGGCGCTCTAGCGCATCCCGAACCGGCGCCCCGAGCGCCGCGAGCGTCCCGTCAACCCTTCAGCCGCCTGGTTCATCCAACCCTTGGCGATGCAGGATGTCCGGTACGCGCTGCGGTCGCTGCGCAAGCAGCCCATCTTCACGCTCGTCGCGATCCTGACGCTCACGCTCGGGATCGGCGCCAACACCGCCATCTTCAGCCTGATCTACCAGGTGCTCCTGCGTCCGCTGCCCTACGCCGCCGCCGAGCGGCTGGTCTTCGTCTGGAACAGCTATCCACTCATGGGACTGCCGCAGGCGAGCGTTTCGATTCCGGACTATCTCGACCGCAAGAGCCAGGCGCAAGGCATCGAAGACGCAACGCTCTTCTCGTTCCGCCCGGTGAACCTGACGATGCAAGGGCAGCCCGAACAGCTGCGCGGGCTCGCAGTCACGCCGTCGTTCTTCACGACGCTGGGACGGCAGCCCTTCATCGGCCGCGGCTTCAGTGAGGCCGAGGCGAAGCCGGGGGCCGACAAGTTCACGGTGCTGACTCACAGCACGTGGACCACACACTTCGGCGCCGACCCGTCGATCGTGGGACGCGACATCCGGCTGAACGGCGAGCCTTACCAGGTCACCGGCGTGCTGCCGGCCGATTTCGACCTTCCCGCGATTGGGGTCTCGATGCTGGTGCCGTTCTCGTTCACCCCGGAGCAGATGAGCGACAAGGGACGCGGCAATGAGTCCAGCTCGATGATCGCCCGGCTCCGTCCGGGTGTCACGATCGAGCAGATCAATGGCCAGATGAAGGCGATCGTCGACCGCAACGCGGAACGGCTGCCGGCGTCGCGGCCGTTCTGGGCCTCGAGCGGGTTCCGCGGCTTCGCGGTGCCGCTGCGCGATCAGCTGGCCGGCGACACACGCGCGCCGCTGTTCGTCCTTCAGGCGGGCGTGCTGGTCGTGCTGTTGATCGCGTGCGCCAACGTCGCCAGCCTGCTGCTGATGCGCGCCACCGGGCGGGCACGCGAGCTTGCGATTCGCGCGACGCTTGGCGCCGGACAGTGGCGGCTGGTGCGGCAACTGCTGACCGAAGGCGCCGTTCTTGCGGTGCTCGGCGCGCTGGGCGGCCTGGCGCTGGGCCTGGCCGGCGTACGCGGATTGATCGCGCTCAGCACCAAGCAGATTCCGGGGATGGCCGAGGCGTCCCTCAACCCGGCGGTGCTCGCCTTCACCACGGCGCTCGCGCTTGCTACGGGTCTCGTGTTCGGCCTGGTACCGGCTTTCGCCATCCGGCGCGGCAACACCAACACACTCTTGAAGGAGGACACGGCGCGCGGATCGTCCGGGCGAGGAACCGGCGCGACACGGTCGACGCTGGTGATCATGGAGACGGCGCTGGCGCTGGTGCTGCTGGTGGGCGCCGGACTGCTGGTCAAGAGCTTCGCGCGGCTGCAGGAGGTCAACCCCGGATTTTCGGCTGACAACGTCCTGACCGCGCAGCTGGCGCTGCCGACGACGCGTTACCGTGACGCCGCCGCCCGGCGCGTGTTCTGGACCCGGCTGGTCGAACGGCTGCGGCCGATATCGGGGGTGACCGCCGTCGGCCTGACGTCAAATGTGCCGTTCAACGGTATGGTCGGATCCGGCTCGTACTCGATCGTGGGCTACAACCCGCCGCAGGGGGACGCGCAGCCGCACGGACGTCAGGAGGTGGTTGGCGGCGAGTATTTCCGCGCGATGCAGATTCCGCTCGTCGCCGGCCGCCTGTTCAGCGACGCTGATTCCGCCGACGCGCCTCTGGTCGTGATCATCGATCAGTACCTGGTGAAGCGGTACTTCCCGGACAAGAGCCCGCTCGGCCAGCAAATTCGCCGCGGGGGCCCGACCAGCCCGGCCTATACGATCGTCGGCGTGGTCGGCACCATCAACAGCATCGATCTCGGAGAGCCGGTCGCGAAGGAGCGCCTCTACTATCCGGTGAGCCAGCAGGCGAACGCGGCGATGGGGTTGATCGTCAAGACGCGGATCGAGCCACAGGCGATGGTGGCGCAAGTGCGCTCGGCGGTTGCGGCGCTGGATCCCGAGCAGCCGATGGCCGACGTCCGAACCATGGATGAGTGGCTGGCGCGATCGCTCGAGGGGCGCCGCGCGCCGATGCTGCTGCTGGCGCTATTCGGCGCAGTCGCCCTGACGCTGTCCGCGGTCGGCATTTACGGCGTGCTCGCGTTCGGGGTGGCGCAGCGGGCGCGCGAGTTCGGCATCCGGCAGGCGCTCGGCGCCGAGCCTCGCACGATCCTGGCGCTGGTGCTCGGGCAGGGGATGCGGACCGCGGGGATCGGCGTGGCGCTGGGCCTCGCCGGCGCGGTCGCGCTGACCCGCTACCTGCAGAGCCTGCTGTTCGGCGTCGGCGCCTACGACCTCTCCGTCTACGCCGGCGTGACGATCCTGCTGCTCGGCGTGGCGCTCGCCGCCTGCTACATCCCGGCGCGCCGCGCCACCAGGGTCGCGCCCACCGTCGCCCTCCGCGAATCGTAGCGACGACGGTCCTCGCTGAAAAAGGACCACCTCGCGGGCGCTCGACGCGCCGCAGCGGCTATGATGGAGCCGGAGGGACGATCTGTGACGGTCAGGAGAGCAACCTCTGCGGCGATCGTGGTCGCAGCACTCGCTGCGGCGTGCGGTGGCCGTGCCGCGAAGACCCCGAGCGCGTCCGCGTGCCCAGCGGACGCGAAGCCGGCGAACCTCAACTTCACGCTCAAGAACACCGCAGGTCGAGAGGTCCGGCTCTCAGACTACAAAGGCAAGGTGGTGCTGCTCGATTTCTGGGCGACCTGGTGCGGGCCCTGCAAGATAGAGATCCCGGGCTTCATCGATCTCTACGACAAATACAAGTCGCAGGGACTCGAGGTCGTCGGCATCGTCCTGCTCGACAAGTTCGAGAACGCGAAGCCGTTTGCCGAGACGATGAAGATGAACTACACGGTCCTGAACGGTGACGAGCAGCAGGACGCCATCGACAACGCCTACGGGCCGCTGTTCGGGCTGCCGATGTCGTTCATCATCTCGCGAGACGGCAGGATCTGCCAGACGCACCTGGGCCTCCCAGGGGCCACCAAAGACAAGGATCCCGACGCGAAAAGCGTGAAGGACGTCTTCGAAGCGCAGATCAAGGCCTTGCTGTGACGCGGGCGCACCTCCTTCTGCCCGCGGTCCTGATCGCGCTGGCGTCCAGACCGGCGTCCGCCGCCGACACGGTGCCGGCGGCCGGCGGCCCGATCGAGATCACGCCGCTGATTCACTCCAGCATCCAGATTGAGCACGCTGGCAAGGTGATTCAGGTCGATCCCTGGAGCCTGCTCGATCTCGGGCGGTACAAGAAGGCAGACCTCATCCTGATCACGGACGACCCGGTTCATCACCTCGACGTCAAAGCGATTCAGGCGCTGCGCAAACCGGGCGCGCCGGTCATCATTCCCGAAGTCGGGAAGGCCAAGCTGCCGGACGGCATCATCATGGCCAACGGCGAACGGGCCAGCGAAGGCGGCATCACCGTCGAGGCGATCCCCGCCTACGACATCATCCCGGGGGAGCCCGCGCACCCCAAGGGCAAGTCGAACGGCTACCTGATTACGCTCGGCGGCACGCGGATCTACGTTGCGGGCGTGACCGAGTGTGTGCCTGAAGTGCGCGCCCTCAAGAACATCGATGTCGCGTTCGTGCCGCTCAACGTGCCGAGGGGCCGCATGACGCCGGCGGCGGCGGCCGAATGCGTGAAGACGATGGCGCCGAAGATCGTGTACCCGTACCACTACGACCAGGTTCTGGCCGCCCGCCTGGTGAATCCGCAGGCGGGCGCGGAAGGACCCGCGGGCGGATTGTCGGTCGCTCAGAGCCTGCAGGCGTTCAAGGACGCGCTCAAGGGCGAGGCGATCGAGGTGCGCGATGGGAACTGGTATCCCAAGAAAGCCGATGTCCGATGACGCCACCGAGCTGAACGGCGAGACGGCCGGACAGGCCAGCAGGAGGGGCGGCCCGGGTCCCTACCGGACGATAACGATCGGGGCGCGCCAGAAGGCGACCTTCCCTCCGGTCGGATCGATCACTGTCACCTGGCAGTCGTAGCGTCCGGTTGCGAAGCTCTCGAGCGCGACGCTGAAACGCAGGGGCACGGCTTTCGTCTTCGGGTCGAGGCCCTCGCTGACGATCATCGGGGCGGTTTCGAACGCTTTCAGGTCGCCGCGATAGAAACTGACGAAGGCGACCAGTGGCTGAGTGGCGGTCGACCCGCGCTCGTAGGCCTGCGCGAAGACGTACAGGTCGCGGGCCTTGCTGAACACACGGGTGACGCTCGGCAGCAGCTTCTGGCCATCGTGGACGAGTGGGTTGGTGGCCTCGGCGGCGATCTTCTGTTTGACGCTGTAAAGCGCGCCGCTGAGCGGCACGCGCTGGCTGCTCAGGACCACGGTGCTGATCGGCACGCGCTGCAATTCCCGGTTCAGGTTCGGCACCGTAAACGGCGCCTGATAGGTCCCGATCCTGCCGGTTTCCTCATCCCGCGCCAGCAGCTTGATCACGTACTTACCTGGAAGCAGCGTGAAGCCAGTCTCGTAGAGCAGCGGCCGAGTCGCGAGCTGCGCCGCGGCATCGTCACTCAACTTGATATCGAGCTTGTCGCGCACGTTCTGGACGGTGACGCCGTAGTCGTCCTTGACCTCGCCGATGAGATCGATCACGGTACGCGGCGAGCCGCGGCGGCGGGCCAGCGCGAGCTCACTGCCGGGAATCTTCACAGCGACGGGGACGAAGTACTCGGCGCTGTTCAACTGGAAGTAGTTGACTTCCATCGCGATCGAGATGTCCGTCACCGGATTGTCCAGCATCAGCGCTTCCTCGAGCTGGCGCTCCCTGTCGGCAGCGGTGAACTTGGCGAACTCCTTGTCGCTGAAGTAGCCCTGGCGGTAGGCGAGCTCGCCGGCCAGGCCGCTGCGGAGCGAGATGCGAATACGGTGGAAGCGGCCGTCGTTTGCCGGGTGGGTGCTGTAGTAGCCGAGCATGTAGTAGCTGGTCACTGACTCGGCCGCCTGGGCAATGCCGAGCGAGAGGTCGTTGTAGTCGAACATCGCGCGGCCGCCGGTGTCCTTGGCCAGCGAGTAGAGCGTGTCTTGCGACCGCTGGAAGGTGGTGACGATGCTCTGCGCCGTCTGGCCGTTGAACATGCCGATCCCGCCTGGCGACGGCCTCGACGCGTCGCCGAGAGGAGGCTGGGCAACCAGGCCGCGCGCGTCAATCGGGTGTAGCGCCACATTGGCGCGGATCGCGGCGTTGGTGGTCGCCCGAAGCTGCGCCTGGTTGTCGACTCCGTTCAGTCGCAGGCCGCTCGCGAAGTAGATCAGCGCTTTCTGCTCGGGCAGCGCCCGCAGCATCGTGGCCGCGGTCTGCAGTGCCGACAGCTGGCGGTCCGTGTTCAGGATGCTGAACTCCGCATCGTCCTGGCCGAAGGCGGTGCCGATGTCGGTGTTGTCGGGGATGCCATCGCCGTCCTTGTCGTCGCCGAAGATCAGGGTCTGGATCACTTCTCGGAGCGCCCCGCGGTCTGCGGTGAAGTCCTGCTTGACGCGCACGGCGCCGCCGCCGAAGGTCATGATTGCCAGCAGATCCGTCGGCTGCATCTGCGCGTCGATGAAGGTTTGCGCCGCGGCGTAGGCTCGCATCTGATCGCCGGGCGGCATCGCGGTCAGATCGAAGTAGAGCACCAGCAGCCGGCGGTCCCGGTAGCGGGTATCGCCAGGAGGAGGAACCGCGATCTGTCCCTGCGTCGGCGACGGCGCGCTGGCGGCTGCGGGGAACCGAGGCGCCGGCGCGGCCGCGCGCGCCGCAGCCGCTCGGTCAGGCAGACGCTGATACTCAACGAAGCTGATCGTTTGCGGCTCGTTGTCTTCGAGGATGACGAAGTCAGCGGGGGTGAGGCCCTCGACGGCGCGGCCCTCTTTGTCGCGCACCGAGACGGTTTGAACGATGAGGCGCGCTGAGCTGCGAAACGTCGCCCCGCTTTGCGCCGGGCGCGTGTCCTGCGCGTGCGCGACGACAGAGGACACAAAGGAAACAAAGGCCGCGAAGGCTGCGAGACGCCTCTGTATCCTTTGTCGCCTTGGTGTCCTGGTCAGCTGTCGCACGATCAGAACCTCAGGCGCAAGCTCGCTTGCACCTTGCGCATCGGGTTCGCAGTTGTCGGTAGCCCGAATTGCGGGCTTCCCACGAAAGTGTTGACCGCGGAGTAGGTGACCCGATTGAGGACGTTGGTCGCGTTCAAGCGCCAGTCGAGATTGAGACGGTCGCCCCACAGGAATGTCCGCCCAAGGCCGGCGTCGAGCGAGAACTGCCGCGGCCCGGTGATCGAGTTGCGTCCGGCGTTGCCCCACTGTCCCGGCGCCGGGGCGGTATACGCCGCCGGATTCAAGTAATAACCGTCTGGCGCGTCGGCCGTCGCACCGATCACACTCGCCCGAATGCTGCCGGTCACGCCGGTGCCAGGTACCGCGACCAGATAGGCGGGCGTGAGCGGCAGGCCGCTCCCCGCCGTCAGCTGACTTGTGAGCGTCCAGCCTCGGAGGAACTTCGCGAGCGCGCCGTCGGTCAGCCCTCCTCCGGTCACGCCGGCGCCGCTGGTGTACTGCACCTGCGCGGTCAACAGGTGCCGTTGATCGAAGTTCGACGGGGCCCACTCTGCCTCAGGATTCCGCCAGTCCTGCGCGATCGCCGAACCGCTCGTGTTCACGCCGGTGAAAGCGCCGGCATCGTCCATCGCCTTCGAGAGGGCGTACTGTACCGACGCGGTCAGGCCGTTGCGCAAGCGGCGGCGCAACTGCAGCTGGCCGGTGTGGCGATCCGAACGACCGTTGGACGTCAGGTAAATGAAGCCCGCCGGGCCCACCGCCGCTAACGCTCCGGTGGGCAAGCCCGCCGCCGTTAAGGCCCCGGTGGGGAAGCACGACGCGCAGGGAGTCGAAGAACCGAGGGGCACCGTGTTCGGCAGCACTTCCTGCATCAGGTGACTGCCGTGCGTGCCGAGATAGGTGGCGGTGATGGTCAGCGACGCCGGGAGGTCGCGTTGCGCCAGCAGCTGCCAGTTGTGCGCGTAGCCGACGCGAAAGGCGGGGTCCACGGCAAACGTGTTGAGCGTCGTGTTGGGCGCTGCCGTGAACCCGTTCGCCAGCGTCAGCGGGTTGGCGGCGCTGGTTTCCACGCTCAACGTTTTCGACAACGGCGGCTGCTGTGCCATGAGCAACGCGATCGGCTGATACACCGCGGTGTTGCGGTAGATGCCATATCCGGCGCGGATCACGAGCGACGATCCAGCAACCGGTCGCAAGGCCATGCCGAGGCGAGGCTGCAGCCCACGCGGGTCGCCGTGGAGCGAATCGTTGCCGACCACCGGCGTGACCGACACGAACCCCGGTGCAACGAGCAGGTTGGCAAGACGGCCGAGGCGCTCATCGATCGGCGCCTCGTACTCCCAGCGCGCGCCTGTGTTGACCGTGAGGATCGGGCTGACCCGCCAGTCGTCGGCAAGGTAGGCGTCATAAGCCGGCGCGGCAAATTCCTTGTCGGCGTTACCGAACGCGATCGAGCTGGAGTGGGGCAGGCCGAGCAAGAAGTCCGCGAGATCCGAGCCGGTCGCGTTTCCCGAGAACGCGAATGCGCCGCGCGCGTCCTGCTGCGACAGGATGCTCCATCGCTGGCGGCGGACGTCCCCACCGACGGTGATGTTGTGGCGGCCACGCGACGACAGAATCTCGGCGCCGGCGCCATGGGTGCTGTTGCGGTTCGACGCCGCCTGGGCGCTGCCGAGAGCGGCGATGCCGCTCGAGAACAGCAGCCGCGGCGGTCCCCAGTCGATCGGATCCTGGCTGTTGCCGGCAATGCCAGCCTCGCCAGACACGTTGGTGCGGTTGGCGAAGTACGGCGTCACCGTATTGGTGAGGCGCGTGAACTGGTAGCGCAGCCGGAGCGAGAGGAGCTGCGAGAAACGGTGCGACCAGTTGATGGTGGTGTCGACGCCGGAGGCGCGCGTCGAGTCGGGGAAGCCGAACACGTTGCCGGCGTCCGTCGTCGCGCGCTGCAGCGCCAGGTTGCCGAACAGCTGATTCTTGCCGCCGGGCACCGCCTGGGAAAGACGCGCCTGCGCAGCGTCCTGACGCTTGGTCTCGAGCACGGGCGTTTGATAGTTGAAGCGTCCGCCAGCATCGACGTTCGGCAGCGGGTAATCGGCCAGCAGCGCCGCCGCCTGCGGGCTGAGACGTGCCTGCGGGATCACGTTGCCGGCAAACGGCCGGCCGCTGACGGGATCGATCAGTTGAACCACCTGCCCGAGCGCATCGCGGGTCTGCGAAAAGTCGCCGGCGCGCTCGAGCGCCGTCGGCATGAGCGCCGATTGGGTGCTGGCATTGTGATCGACGGTGCGTTGGTAGCCGAGAAACATGTTCGGCCCGTTACGCAGCAACTTCGGGATTCTCAGCGGACCGGCGAAAGAGGCCAGGATCTGGGCATCGCTGTACGACGGCGTCACCGGCTGCTGTCCGGCAAACGAGAACGGACGCGCGTCGAGGGCGGAGTTGCCCAGCAGCACGCCGATACCGCCGTTGTAGAGCGAGCGCACGTTGCGACGGTTGTTGCCGAAGGCCGCGAGCTGCGCAAACGGCGACGCGGCGCCGTTGTTGACGCTGCCGTTGATCAGGAAGCCGTCCGCGCCGCCGCGGTCGGCATCGGCGGAGACGGTGGGATCGTTAACCATCGCCGCGCTGCCGACGGACGGGTTCAGCGTCGCGCGTTGAAACCCCGCCGATGCGGGCGGAGTGCCAACAGGGCCCGCAGGCCGGGCGCCCGACCCGCCAGCCGCGGTTGGAAATTGCGCCGGTTCGGACCTGCCGGAGGGCGTCGCCGGGTCGGAGAGCACCCGGCCTGGAGTCGTTGCTGGCTGCAGGCCGCCGCTCATCTCGGCCAGCGGCAGCATCTTCAGCTCCCACGTGGACGCCGGCGCGTCTGCCGACACCGTGATGTCTCGGCTCAGCGCCGAGAAGCCGATCATCTCGACGCGAATCGTCCACGTGCCGTCGGCGAGCGCCGCGAGTCGAAAAACGCCGTTCTGATCGGTGACAGTGACGAGCTGCCGATCGCTCTGAACGGCGCTGACGGTAGCTCCCGGAACGGGCAGCCCGCCGAAGGTGACGCGACCGAAATGATCCGCGGCCGCGGCTGGGATCGCGAACAGGAACAGGACTGCGATGGTGAAAGTACGAAGGACGAAGTCTGCAGGACGACCGGTCGCGTGCGCCATTTCCGTGGACGTTGCGTTCGAACTTCGTACTTCGAACTGACTACTCTTCCACTGGCTTTTCGGCGCGATCGATGATCATGACCTCGACCGGCCCGCGCTGCGAGTCCAGCTTGAGCCCGAGTTGTTCCTGCACGGCGGTGAACAGCGACGGCCCGTTCGGGTCGATCGCGACGCCGTTGAACTGCACCGGCCCCTCGGGTGCACCCGGCGGCCGCTGCGGCATCTGGTCCGGCGTCCACGTCAGGTCGACGTCGTACGGACCTTCGAGCCCCGTGCGATCGACGACGATGCGTCCGGCGAACATCCCGAGGGTGTTGGCGAACTGCGGCATGAGTGCTCCGCCGCCCATCAGGTTGCCAGGACCGACGCGCATTCCGCATTGCATGCGTTCTCCCGGCTGCGGCGGCGGCGGCATCGCGCCGCCCCGCGCGCGCCCCGCGGCGAAAATCGCCGCACAGTCGACGCTGGATTTCTTCAGCCCCGGCCCGAGCTTGCCGTCGGCTCGGGCGAGAATCAACGCGTAGATTGGCGAGTCCCTGGTCTCGTTGTGTGCCGCCAGCTTGAAGCGCTCGGCCAGCAGCGCACGAATCATGAGCTGCAGCGGGCCAGGCCCCGAGCCGGGCGCCGGAGGTCCCATGGCACGGAACTCGTCGGGCACCTTGGCGTTGATGTCGAAGTGATCGGTCGCGAGCCAGTTCGGGCCGCCGGTGATCTGGAAGTCCTGCAGCTGGTAAGCATTCCGGATCAGCAGGCGCAGCGTGACGTTGGTCGCGATGTAGCGGCCAGGCTGGTTCTGCATCATGATGCGGCCGTCGCCGGAGTTGTTGGGCTTGATCGACGCGACCTCGAAGGCTGGAGGGTCGGCCGGCGGCTGTGGCGCCTGCGCCGCCAGCGCGGCACCGCCGGCTATCGACGCCACCAGCGCCGCCGTCCTGAAGCGTTTTACATACTTTACAAATGGGCTCGTCATGATCGCCACACTCTAGCGCATGAGGCGCGCCATTCAGACGCTGCCAGACCGCTCCCGGTTGGGAGCGCGAATGCGCCTGGTTAGACACCATGCGGCCGGGGATGGCCTCAACCGCCTGTTCAGTTCCCGTTCCGCGCACCGGGTTCAGGCCGACGTCGTCTGATCGAACGAGCGCTGACGGAACCAGGCGGCGAGGGCACAAGCCGGCGAGCGTCAGGCAGACGGGCATCGACCCGAGCGCGAAGGCCGCGAGCAACACCGGCGCGCTCCGGACTACGGCGCGGCCCGGAAGCTGACCGTAATCTTCATCGGCACTTCGACCGCCACGCAGTTCAGCAGCGTCGGCGTGAACTCCCACTGCCGGATGGCGTTGGCAGCGGCCAGCTCGAGGTCGGGGTTCGTGCCCGACGTCGTTTGAAGGTCGCTGATCGTTCCATCGGTGCCGATTCGGGCTGCGAAGACGAACACACCGCCGGTGCCGGCTTCGGCGAGCTGCGAAGGATACACCGGCTTGACGTCGACGACCTTCGTCGGCTGCCGGAGGTTGCCGCCCATGCTGCCGGCAGGCGACCTGTCCGAGCACGTTTTCATCGCCGCGAACTTGTCGGGGACCGGGCGGCGTGCGACCGGCGGTCGTGCCGGACTCGCGTTCGCAGCGCCCGGGCTCGCCGACACCGAGATCGTCTCCTCCAGGCTTCCAATCTTCAAGGTGACGTCACGCTGGACATCGCGGCCCGTCAGGTCGAGCGAGCCTCGCAGGACCGAGAAGCCAGGCAGGAACGCTTCGAGCGAGTAGGCGCCGGGAGGCAACCCGACGAATTCAAAGTGACCGGTCCGATCGCTGTGGATTTCGTGTTTGGCTCCGCTTTGCGTGTTGGTCAGCGTCATCGTGACGTTGGGCAGATAGCCGTTCAACGGATCGAAGACGGTTCCAGAGAAGATCGAGAAGGTCCCCTGCGCGGAGGCAACGGCAATGGCGACGGCCGACAGAGCGGTGATGATGCCGAGGCGTGCGAAGCGGGTGACAGGTGCACGGTTGACGCGATCATTCAACATGGCGCTGACTCTCCTTTCGAGGCTCGAGGGGCGGGCAATCGCCGGGGCGGGCAGCCAGGCGCCATGGCGCGAGAACGCGCGCGCGAGGTCCAGCAGGTGGGAGGCGTATTCGGATCCATTGATCCCGGCGTGCAGCACGACGTCGTCGGTCGCCTGCTCGCTCTCCAGCCGCAGGCGGCGGCAGGCGACCCACATCACCGGGTTGAACCAGTAGCCGGCGCGCGCCATTTCCGCCACCATCTGGATCAGCCAGTCGCCGCGCTTGACGTGGGCGAGCTCATGCGCCAACACGACGCGAATGCGCTCGCCAGTCCAGTCATGCGCGGTCCGCGGCAGAATGACCTTCGGCCGGACGAATCCCCAGGTGACGAGCAGCGCGGGATGGTCGCTCTGGAGGATGACCACGGGGCGGCGCAAGCCGTACTCGCTGGCGATCTCGTCGGCGGTGACGGCCCAGGGCCCGGTCTCGACAGGGCGCGCGATGGAGGCGACCCATGCAAGCCGGCCCAGCCCGATCAACAGGATCAGGACGCTGGCACCGGCGCCTGCGAACCAGGCGCTCGAGACGAGCACCGCGGCGCCTGCCGTTGCCGCGTTCGCGGGTTCCTCGGGTCGACCGGTGTCTGTCGCCGGTTGCGCCGGGCTTCGGGCGGGCGCAGGCGGCACAACGGCGCCGATCAGTTGCGGCCGGCCGATGGCGCCGAGCGGCACGTGCCACCTGGGCGTAATAAGGCCGAGCACCGGCGAGACGGTGGCCGCAACGATGGCGGCGGAAAGAATCCAATGCCGCAGGGCCGCCGAGCGGCGCCGCAGGCACGCGACCGAGACCAGCGCGGCGACTACCATGAGCGATGACTTCAGCGTGGTTTCGAGAAGCAGGCTCACCAGGCTCATCGCGATCCTTCCTTTCGCGCCCTGTCGATCATGGCGCTTACACGATCGAGCTCCTCGTCAGAGAGGCGCGACGCCTCACCGCCGAGGACCGCGGCGACGACCTGCTCGGCGGAGCCGTCGAAGAAGGTCTCGACCAGGTGCTTGAGCGCTGACTTGCGGGCGGCGTGGCGCGGCACCGCGGGGGCGTAGACGTAGCGGCCACCCTCCTCCTCGTGCCGGACGTGGCCCTTGTCCTCCAGCACCCGGAGTTGGGTGCGGACGGTGGAATAGTTGGGCTCACCGGGCAGCTCGCCCATCACCTCCGCCGCGGTGGCGCGGGTCCGGCGGTACAGGACGTCCATGATCTGCCGCTCGCGGCGGGTCAGGGTCGTGTGCGTTGACGACTTCGTCATATGCTATTTTTCTAGCATACGTGCTACAAAAATAGCAAGCGGGCGGTCAACCGGGAACCGCCGCCGCTCGTCTAACGTCTCAACACCACATTGGGGTGGGGAGGCTGCATGTCACTGTTGAAGCGTCTGATGGGAAAGACCGAGCCACCGAAAGTCCGCGTACGGGTCTGTGTCGAGTGCGGCATGCCGCTCTCCGAGCACAAGGACTGGTGCGCGATCTATCAGCAGCAGCTCGAGCGGGACAAGCGCGTCGCCGCCAAGGCCTGACCGTCATTCATTGCGCCGCTCGGCGACCGGGTCGAGTCGGGTCGCCCGTCGCGCCGGCCAGAAGCAGGCCACGATCAGAGCCCACCGCCGAGAGCACAGCGCGATCACCGCGGAGATCGCGAACATCGAGCCAAATACGCGGAACGACAACCGCATCTACGCCAGCATCTGCCGTGAGCCCTAGACCTGGTTGCGAAGCAGGAGCTCCTTGGGGTGTGGCGCCAGGTAGACCTGGCCGGCCAGGTACTCCA
>DATASG010000096.1:0-8226 GCA_036269295.1 Vicinamibacterales bacterium
GGAGGCAGCGGCGACGTGATCGACGCGGAAGTAGTGGATGACGGAATCAAGAATTAAGAATTAAGAATTAGGAATTTGGAATTAGGAGCTCAGAGCTCAGAGCTCAGAACTTAGCAATCAGCATTTAGCAATCAGCAATTAGAAATGGACTTCTACGTGATCCTCGGCGTCGAGCGCGAGGCGACGTTGGCTGACGTCAAGCGGGCCTACAAGCGCCTCGCGCGGAAATACCATCCGGACATCAACCCCGGGGACCGGATGGCCGCGGCGCAGTTCCGCCAGATCGCCGAAGCCTACGAGACGCTCAGCGACGCGCAACGCCGGCAGCAGTACGACACCACCGGCGCGCTGGGCGAGGCCGGCGGTGGGTCCGCGTTCGGCTTCGACGGTTTCGACTTCACGGTCAGCGTCCACGGCAACGAGGCGCCGACCTTCGGCGATCTGTTCGCCGACGTACTCCATCAGCGAGAGACGCGGCGGGCGCAGGGGACGCCGGAGCGCGGCATCGACCTGCATCAGTCGGTTTCGCTCGAGCTCGAAGAGGCGATGCGGGGCGGCCAGCGGACGGTGACGATCACCCGGCAGGAACATTGCGGGGCATGCCAGGGCGCCGGTCAGCTTCACGTGACGCCGGCGTCGTGTACGCACTGTCATGGCACTGGCGCGGTGAGATCGACGCGGGGACACATGGTGTTCTCGAAGCCGTGCCTGCATTGCGGCGGCACCGGAGAGCAGCGGCAGACGCGCTGTCCGGTCTGCGGCGGCGATCAGTATCAGATGCGCACCGAGTCGGTGACGATCGCGGTCCCACCCGGCCTGGCCGACGGCGCCCGGGTCCGCGTCCCACGGAAAGGACACGTCGGCCGAAACGGCGGCGAACCCGGCGATCTCTACATCGACGTCACGGTGCAGCCGCACCCCCTGTTCGAGCGCGATGGCGACGACTTGCAGGTGACGGTCCCGATCGCGATCCACGAGGCGGCCCTCGGCGCCAGGATCGAGGTGCCGTCGCTGGACGGTCCCGCGCGCGTGCGAATTCCGCCGGGCACGCAGTCCGGCCAGCGATTCCGGGTGCACGAGCGCGGCGTCCCGTCCCCGCGCGACGGCCGGCGAGGCGACCTGGTCGTCCAGGTCCAGCTGGTGCTGCCGCGGCTGCTCGACGAGCGGTCGAAGGAACTGTTGCGGGAGTTCGGACGGATAAACAGCGAGGACGTAAGAGCCTCGTTGCTGTAGGTTTTTCTGACACCCATGAAGAAGCCGGGCAAAGCGTTTTACATGATCAGCGCCGTGGCGCAGAAGTACAACATCCACGCGCAGACGCTCCGCCTGTACGAGCGGGAAGGGCTGCTGAAGCCGTCGCGCACCGACGGCAACACGCGACTGTACTCGGAAGAGGACCTCGAGCAGCTCGAGGTGATTCTGTCACTCACCCGAGAGATGGGCGTCAACCTCGCCGGTGTCGAGATCATCCTCAACATGCGCCGCAAGATCGAGGCGATGCAGCTCGAGGTCAACGAGTTCATGGCCTACGTCAAGAAGGAAATGGCTCGAGGCGTGGACGATTGGGAAGCGCGGCTGTCCACGGCGCTCGTAAAATCTTCTCCAACCGACCTGGTCAAGAGTCAGAAGTAGTTTCAGCGCCTTCGCGACCTGATAGAATCCACTCAATGTCCTGCGAGTGGTGCGACGACACGGGATGGAAGCCCATCGATGAGAAGGGCGTCCGTCGCGTCGTCCGGTGCGACTGCTGGCGCGAGCAGGCGGGACACGATCGGCTGGCCAGCGCGAACATCCCGAAGCGGTATCTGCACTGCACGCTCGCGAACTTCTCCGCCTACAATGCGTCGCTCGAGCGGGCGCTCGAGCAGGCGCGCCGCGTCCCCGACCGGTTCCCCGCGGCCAACAACCTGCGCGAGCAGGGGCGCGGCCTGCTGCTCGAGGGGCCGCCGGGAGTCGGCAAGACGCACCTAGCCGTGGCGGTGCTCATGCAGGTGATGCACACCTCCGGGGCGCGCGGCTTGTTCTACGACACGCGCGATCTGCTGAGGGTAATCCGCAGCACCTACGATCCGTCGATTCGCACCACTGAGCTCGATATTCTCCGGCCGGTGATGACCGCGGACCTCCTCGTGCTCGACGACCTCGGCGCCGAGAAGACGTCGGAATGGGTCGAGGAGACGATGAACCTGATCGTCAACACGCGGTACAACGAGCGCCGGCTGACGCTGTTCACGTCGAACTACCTCGACATTCCCGACGACAGCGATCCGAACTCGCTGCTGTTCCGCATCGGCTTCCGGATGCGATCGCGCCTCCACGAGATGTGCGAGTTCATCGAGATGGACGGCGCTGACTACCGCGAGCTCCCGGTCAACGGCGGCGTGGACGATCTGGTGACGCTGTGGAAGATGCGGAAGAAAGCGCTGCCCGCCCGGGCCGGCCGCCAGGCGCGCGCCCAGCTGCGCGAGCCCGCGGTCCGCGACGGCCGCGCCGACTTGAAGTGGCCGGGTGGACGGGCGGGGTCGTAGAAAATGCATTCATGTTAGGTCTCTACGTCCACGTTCCTTTCTGTTCCGCGATCTGCAACTACTGCAACTTCAACCGCGGCCTGTTCGACGCCGGCCTGAAGACGCGCTACGTCGAGGCGCTGATCACCGAGATCGAGCGGGCAGGAGGGGCGGGAGAGGCAGGAGAGGCGGCCGATACCATCTTCTTTGGCGGCGGCACGCCCTCGCTCCTCGAGCCCGACGAAATCGCGCGCATCATCGCGACCTGTGAATCGGCCTTCGACGTCGCCGCCGATCGCGAGGTCACGATAGAGGCGAATCCGGAATCGGTGACCGAGGCGCGGCTCGCCGCCTACCGCCTCGCCGGCGTCAACCGTCTCAGCTTCGGGGTCCAGTCCTTTCGTGAGGACGAGCTGCGCCGCCTCTCGCGCCTGCACAGCGCCGACCGCGCGCGGGCGGCGTTCGCGGAAGCGCGCGCCGCCGGATTCGACAACGTCAGCCTCGACCTGATGATGTGGCTCCCCGAACAACGCGTCAGCGAGTGGCTCGAATCGGTCGACGCCTCGATTGCCCTGGGGCCGGAACACCTCTCCCTCTATATGCTCGAGGTCTATCCGAACGCGCCGCTCAAGGACGACATGGCCCGCGCCCGCTGGTCGCAGGCCCCGGATGACGACGTGGCGTCGATGTATCTGGCGGCGATGGCGCGGCTGGACGCCGCCGGCTACCAGCAGTACGAAATCTCGAATGTCGCCAGGCCCGGCCGGCGTTCCAGGCACAATCTCAAATACTGGACCGACGGCGAGTGGCTCGGATTCGGCTGCGGCGCACATTCCACCCGGGACGGTGTCCGGTGGAAAAATGTCTCGTCCACGGAGGAGTACATCGACACGACGGCCCGCGGCGGGACCCTCGGACTCGACGTCCGCCGTCTCACGGCAGACGAGCGCCTCGGAGACGCGCTCTTCACAGGCCTGCGGCTGGTTGACGGAATCGACATAAATGCCATACAAACTCGCTACGGGGTTGACGTCTGGCGCCGGTTCGGCGCCGACCTCGAGCCGTTTCTCGAAGCCGGCTGCCTGCGGCGCCACGGAGATCGCCTCAGCCTGACCCGCCAGGGAATGCTCCTTGCTCACGAAGTAATGTCAGTGTTCGTGTAGAACAAACGCAGGCGACAGAAGACAACTTTATGGGCGTTTGTTCGACGAGTACGCTAAAGTAACGCCCTTTCGCATTAGGAGGCCGCGTGATGCTTCGCAGGATTGTGTTTGGATTCGTCGTCGGCACATTGTCGGCGACCACGGCGTTCGCGCAAGCCGCTCCCGCGGCGGCGGCCCAGGCCGCGCCGACAGCGCGCACGTTCGCGTCGGACGGCGGCATGGTGCTGAATTTCATCAAGCCCGACAAGACCGCGGACTTCGAGGCGGTCGTCGGCAAGCTGAAGGAAGCCCTACAGAAAAGCACGAAGCCTGAACGGAAGCAGCAGGCGGCGAGCTGGAAGGTGTTCAAGTCGCCCGATCCGGCGGCGGGCGGCAACGTGCTCTACGTCTTCGTCATCGATCCGTCGGTGAAGGGCGCCGATTACACGGTGTCGAACATCCTCGCGGAGGCCTTCCCCGCCGAGGTGCAGGCCCTCTACAAGCAGTACGCCGAAGCCTACGCGTCAGGTCAGAACTTCGTGAACCTGTCGCTGGTCTCCGACCTCGGCAAGTAGATCACAGCTTCAGATTCACCCCTGCGTAGAAGCGGTGCGCTGGCGAGTTCAGCGCGCCGCTTCCCAGCTTGAAGATCCGATAGTCCACGCGCAGCCGGAGCGGGCCGACCAGGTCGATCTTGACGCCGCCACCGGTGTTGAAGCCGACGCTGGTGTCGGAGTGCGCTCCGAGCTCCTCCTGATAGATGCCACCGCCTGTGGTGAAGTACGGCTGGAATCCCTTGATCGCTCCCGGCGTCTGCAGCAGCACGTTGCCCATGCCGGTCTTGAGCGACGGCGCGGCGGCGGTGGGATCGTCGGGGCTGTAAGCGTATTCGAACTCGAATCCGACGATGAGCAGCCCGGCGCCCACCGCGGCGCCGCGTACCTGCCGGTTGGCCGGGGTGGTGTTGGCGCCAATGAAGGCCGTGAGATCGGCCCTGGCGGGGACGGCGGTGAGGGCCAGCAGCACGAGGGCGAGTCCAACGATTCGGGTGCGGGTCATAGAGTCCATAGTAGTACAATTGCGGTTAAGTGCCGTGAAATCCCACTATTACAGCCAGCACGCGGCGGCGCTTCGGACTGAGCTCGGCGGGACGCTGGATCGCGACGCGCTGCGCGCCTTCCATGAGAAAGACGCCACGCGGCACTTTCTGGTCGCCGCGCGGCAGTTCACGATCCTGGCGCTGACCACGTGGGCGCTCATCGCGATCGCGAACCCGCTGATCTGGGTGCCGCTGGCGTTCGTCCAGGGCTTCACCGTCTTCAACTTCACCGTCCTCCTGCACGAGGTCGTCCACCACACCGTCTTCGCGCGCCGGCGGCCGGCGGCCGAGCGCGCGCTCGGCTGGCTCTACGCCGTGCCGAGCGGCATTTCGGCGAGCCAGTTCACGCGATGGCACCTCGATCATCACGCGGAGCTCGGCTCCGACGAGGACGATCCCAAGCGGCACCACCTGTCGCCGAAGATCAACGCGCGCTGGTTCAAGCTGCTCTACTGCTCGCCGGCGCTGTTTCCGATCTATTTTCGCGCCGCGCGGCGGGAGAGCGCGACCTACCCGGCGGTGCTGCAGCAGCGCATTGCGCTCGAGCGCCGGGTGTCGATCGCCGCCCACCTCGTGGTGCTGGCGCTGATCTGGACGCTGGCGGGCGGCGCGGCCGCGGCGCGCGCCTACCTGATCCCTGTCTTCTTCATCTTCCCAATCGCTTTCACGCTCAACCGGCTCGGCCAGCACTACGATATCGATCCCACCGACCCGGCAAAGTGGGGCACGCTCATGCGTGGTCACTGGTTCTGGGACTTCGCGTTCCTGAACTCGAACTACCATCTCGAGCACCACTACTTTGCGGGCGTGCCGTTCTACCGGCTGCCCGAGCTGCAGCAGGCGCTGGCACCGTTCTATGCCCGGCATCGCGTGCGCTGGCAGAATTATTCCGGCCTGGTCTACGGCTGGCTGGTCGAAAACCGCGCGCCGCACACGAACTGGTCGCGCGATCCGCGGAGCGAGGTGAGCGATGTGGCCGTTGCTCCTGCTCACGTCACTGCTGGCGATCTCACCAGGTCAGACTCCCGGCTCCACCCCCGTTGACGCTGGGGCGCTGACGATCGGCGCGCCGGCGAGGGTCACCGAGCTCGATCTCGGCAAGCTGAAAGGCGAGCTGCGGCAGCTGGGATGGTCCATTGACGGCTCCGAGCTGTACGTGCAGACCGCGGACGGCAATCCCCATTCGGAAAAGCTCCGCCACTACGTCGTTGCCGTCAGCGGCGGTGCCGTCACGCAGGTCGACGCGCAGCCGTCCTGGGCCGCCGACTACTGGGCGATCAAGTCAGATCGGTTCGCGCCGGGCCTTCGCTCGGTGATGATCGACGTCCAGCAGAAACAGGAGAAGATCAAGGTCGGTACCGGCTCCGGACGCCCCGGCGAACAGGCCGGCGGCGCAGCAGGATCGACGCCCGTCGATGTCGAGAAGGCCGCCGAAGGGCAGTGGGAGAGCATGGCGCGCCTCACCGTGTTCGGTGAGACGGTCAGCGAGTTCGTGAATCAGATGCCGATCCCCGGCCTGATGTTCAGCTGGGGACCGCCGGGCACCGGCACCATCGCCTACACCGACCGCCAGCTCGGTCACCTGACGCTGCTCGATCGCGACAAGCACAAGCAGACCGTGTCCGGCGTCAAGGACGCGCTGCTGCCGGCGTGGTCCACCGACGGCACGCGGCTCGCGTGGGTGCAGAAGGCGGGCCGCAGGAAGTACACGCTGCTGTGGGCAAACGTGTCCAGCTGAGAGCCAAGTGCCCGAGCGTGCTACGATCGATTGTTCATGGACTTCCGACCGACCGAAGAGCAGGAGCTCCTGCGCCGCACGGTACGTGACTTCGCCGAAACCGAGATCCGCCCGCACGTTCGCGAATGGGATGAGGCGCAGCATTTTTCCGCCGACCTGATGCCGAAGCTGGCGGCGCTCGGGCTGCTGGGCATTCAGTACCCAGAGCAGTACGGCGGCGCGGGGATGTCGGCCATCGACTACTGCATCTGCATCGAGGAGCTGGCGCGCGTCGATCCCGCGATCGCGTTGTCGGTCGCGGCGCACAACGGCCTGTGCGCGTCGCACATCTTCCTGTTCGGGTCCGAGGCGCAGAAGGCGCAGTTTCTGGCGCCGCTGGCGCGCGGCGAGAAGCTCGGCGCCTGGGGCCTCACCGAGTCGACCTCCGGCAGCGACGCCGCGAGCATGCGCACGACCGCGACACGGTCGGCTGGCGGCTGGACGCTCAACGGATCGAAGACCTTCATCACCCACGGCCGGATCAGCGACGTGATGGTCGTGATGGCGGTGACCGATCGCGCTGCCGGCCGCAAGGGGGTCTCGGCCTTCATTGTCGAGCGCGGCAATCCGGGCCTGTCGCCGGGCAAGAAAGAAGACAAGCTGGGGATGCGCGCCAGCGATACCAGCGAGGTCCTGTTCGACAACTGCGTGATCCCCGCGGATCGGATGGTCGGCGACGAGGGGCAAGGTTTCAACAACACCATGCAGGTGCTCGACGCCGGGCGGATCGGGATTGCGGCGCTCGCGGTCGGCCTCGCGCAGGGCGCCTACGAGGCGGCGCTGCGCTACGCGCGCGAGCGCAAGTCGTTCGGCAAACCGATCGCCGACTTCCAGGCGATTCAGTGGAAGCTGGCCGATGCGGCGACCAAGGTCGAGGCCGCCCGGCTGTTGACCTATCGGGCGGCGTACCTGAAGGGGCGCGGCGGCGCCCGCACCACGCTCGAATCGTCAATGGCGAAGCTCTACGCCAGCGAGATGGCGGTCAAGGTTGCCGACGACTGCGTGCAGATCCACGGCGGCTACGGCTTCGTGAAGGACTATCCGGCCGAGAAGTACTTCCGCGACGTCAAACTGACCACCATCGGCGAGGGGACGAGCGAGGTGCAGCGGCTCGTCATCGCGCGCCAGCTGCTGTCGGCATGAGCCTGTCCCCGGCCGTCAACGCAGGAATTGCAGCAACCGCGAAAACCGCAGGTCAACCCGTTTCGGCGGGTTCCGCGGGTTCCGCGTTGTACGTTGTCGCGTGACTGGCACTCTGGCCGAGCGGCTCCTGGCGGGGGACCCGCGCGCCATCGCGCGCGCCATCTCCCTGATTGAGGACGAGGATCCGTCCGCCGCCGATCTGGTGCGCGCGATCTTCGGGCGCACCGGCCGCGCCTACCTGGTCGGCGTCACCGGGCCTCCCGGCGCGGGCAAGAGCACGCTGGTGGATCGGCTGATCACGGGCCTGAAGAAACCGCAGAGACCGCAAAGCCCGCAGAGTCCAGAATCCCAAGATCTCTCGGCGGTCTCGGCGTTCTCCGCGGCTCCTTCTGTGTCGTCTATCGGCGTGATCGCCGTCGATCCGACCAGCCCGTTCACCGGCGGCGCGGTGCTCGGCGATCGTCTGCGGATGCAGGCGCACTCGTCGGACGCCGGCGTGTTCATCCGCAGCATGGCGACCCGCGGCCACCTTGGCGGCCTCGCGCGTGCGACCGGCGA
>DATASG010000097.1:0-12859 GCA_036269295.1 Vicinamibacterales bacterium
CTGTCTCAACTCGATGAGCAGGCATTCGCGGTACACCGATTCCAGCAATCCCGGACCGAGGACCCGGTGCACTTCCATCGCGCAACCGATGATCTTCTCGGTCAGTTGTTCGATTTGCTCAGACGTTGGATTCATGCCCGCGGAAAGAGCACAAAACGCGCCGAGGGGTTTGGCTAGCGTTTCGGCAGATCGGAGGCCTCACGCTGGCAATTATTGCAGCGCCCCCTCACGACAAGATTGAACAAACTGCCAGACGTGATCAGAGGACCAGAAGATGTGTTTTCCTCTTGATCTCCTATTCTCCTGTGAATTGATCTCCTGATCTCCTGTTTAACGACACCAAGAACGCCAAAAAAGAGTCGCGGATAGGCAGGACAAGATCAGAAGACCAGGAGATCCTTTTTTTGTTTTGGTCTCTTGTGAGTCAAGCCCCTTACCTCCTCTTCAACAGCAGGTCGTCACGGCCTCGCCGGCTCGCCTTGGTGCAGGGGCGCGTCGTTGGCTGTTCGAGCGTCACCGGGCGGTGGCATGATAGGCGCGTCCGATGATGAAACGATCGGTGTTCTTCATCCATCGCTGGCTCGGCGTCTCGGTCTGCCTCTTCTTCCTGCTCTGGTTTCCATCGGGCATCGGGATGATGTACTGGGACTTCCCGAGCGTCACGGCGGCCGATCGCCTCGATCGATCAGCTGCGCTCGACCCGTCGACGATCCGGCTGTCGCCGGCGGACGCGTACGCGGTGCTGAACCAGACACAGGCGCCGCTGCAGGCACGGCTGAACACCTTCGACGGCCGTCCGGCGTATCGCTTCCGTACCGGCCCAGTCGAGAGCCTGGTCTTCGCCGACACCGGCGCGCGCCAGGGCGAGGCGCCGGACGCGGAGATGGAGCGGGTCGCGTCCGCCTGGGTCGGTCAGCCAGCATCGGCCGCGAGCCTGGCCACCATCGACGAGGCGGACCAGTGGACGGTGCAGGGATTGGTGCGGGCCCAATGGCCGCTCAGGAAATTCTCGTGGCCCAACGGCGAGCAGGTCTACGTGTCGCCGTCCTCTGGCGAGGTCGTGCAGTACACCACGAGCGCCTCGAGAATCGGCGCCTATCTCGGTCCGATCCCGCACTGGATCTACTTCACGCCGCTGCGCGCACATCAGCCGGTGTGGAGTCAATTGGTCATCTGGTCTTCCGGTGTCGGCGCTGCTGCCGCCATGTTCGGACTGGTCGTCGGCGTCTGGATGTATTCGCCGTCGAAGCGGTACCGCATCGCCGGCGTCCAGACCAGCATTCCGTATCGCGGGCAGAAGCGGTGGCATGCGATCTTCGGGTTGCTTTTCGGGCTGGGCGCGGTGACGTGGGCGTTCAGCGGGATGTTGTCGATGGATCCGTTTCCGGCGAGGCCGACGCGCCCGCGCGCCGACGTCGCGAACGCGCTGCGCGACCCGCTGCAGCTGACCGCGTTCAACGCGAGAGATCCGCGCCAAGCACTCGCGCTTCTGCCGGGCCTGCAGGTCAAGGAACTGGAGCTGATGGTGGTCGCGGGCGAGCCGCTCTACCTTGCCGCGCTCGACCGCGACCACACGCGCATCGTGCCGGTGGCCGCACCGCCACGGCAGGAATTCGACCGTCAGCAGATCGTCAGCCTCGTCAATCGCGCCGCGCAGCCGGATGGTCTCGTGGAGTCACAGGTGATCCGGCAGTACGACGCGTACTATCTCGATCGGCACCGGCGGAAGCCGCTGCCGGTGATTCTCGCGCGCGTCAATGACGCCGAGCGCACGCGGTACTACATCGATCCGAAAACGGCGCGTGTCGTCGGCCGCTACGGATCGGGCAGCTGGATGGAGCGCTGGCTGTATCACGGGCTGCATTCGCTGGATTTTCCCTGGCTCTACGACCACCGGCCGCTCTGGGACATCGTCGTGATTGCGTTCATGCTGGGTGGGACGGCGCTTGGCGTGACGTCGCTGATCCTGGCGTGGCGGGTGATCGGGTCTCACTTGCCGACCGGCTGAGGGCCGACCGCGTACAACTGTGTCCAGCCCTCCGCTTGCGGCGCACGGATCGTGCCGCTCGGCAGCCGCGCCTCGGCGCGCACCCAGGTGGAGACGTGCAGCATGCCACCTCCGAGCAGACGGTGGTGTTCCTCATCCTCGCGCGCCGGATCGGGCGGCGCGCCGGGCTCGGGTTCCTGCACGAGAACGAGCCACGCCGGTGACCCGGATTGCTCCGGCATCCCGAGATAGTTGACGAACGCGCCGTTCACCGTCAGGCGCCAATCGTACCGTCCGCCCCTGGTGGTGGGATCAGGCGCAAATGGCGGGATGCCATCCGCGGCCAGCGACGCCACCGCGGGCCAGGCGCCGCTCGACGCGCGCCTTGACTCGGCTTCGAGCAGGCCCTCCTGCAGCTCGCGAAACATCCGCTGATCGATCGACGGCCGATCCTGAATCAGCATCTGAAACGGCAGCAGATGCTTCGTCATCTCACTGCCGCCACGAAACGTGGCACTGTCGGTGGCGAGGAACAGCCACGCGCCGATCACGATCACCATACTGAAGCGCACGACGTTGCCGAGCTCGAGGCGCGCCGATGGCGGACGGACTTCGACGCGGCGGAAGGTGACCGCGGCGCCCCTCATATCATCCGGCGGCGGAGAATCGAGCGGGCCGCGAGCGTCACGAAGAAGATGGCGCTGACCGCGAGCACGACCGCCCCGCCGGTGGGCACCAGGAACCGCGTCGAGACGGCAAGCCCGCCGACGCCGGCCAGGAACGCGACGGCGATGCTGCCGAGCAGGTAACTCCGGGCGCCGCGGGCCAGGTTGCGGGAGGCTGCGGCCGGCACGACGACGAGCGCCTCGACCAGGAGCGCGCCGATGATCTTGAGGCTGACGACGATCGAGAGCGTCAGCAGCAAGGCGAAGAAGTACTCCAGATACGCCGGTTCGGCGCCGGCGACCGACGCAAGCGGCGGGCTCAGGCTGTCGAGCAGCAGGTGGTTGTACTCGCGCACCAGCAGGACGGCGACCAGGATCCCGACGGCCAGCAGCAGCGCCAGGTCTCCGTCGGTCACCGTCAGCAGGCTGCCGAACAGCACCGATTCCACCTGGTGCACGTTGAACTGCCGCGTCAGCGCGACCAGCAGACACAGCCCGAGCCCGAGTGTCAGCGCATGGAACACGCCGATCAGGGTGTCTGGCGGCAGCGTCGCATGCCGTTTCACGTAGACCATGCCGAGCGTGGACAGAAGGCAGAAACCGAACATGCCGCCGTACGGCGCGTTCAAGGGCTCACCGAGCAGCAGTCCGATGGCGACGCCGGTGATCGCCGCCTGTCCGAGCGCGGCGCTGAAGAAGGCCATGCGCCGGGTGACAACGAGATGGCTGACGCCGCCGAGGATCGGCGCGAGCACGAGCACGCACAGAAACCCGCGGACCAGAAACGGATACTGAAAGTCGCCCGGCAACAGGCCGCGCTGCGCCAGGCCGCCGATCCAGGCGTAGAAGGCGCTCACGCGCGCACCGTCCGCCGCTCGAGGACGGTGACCTCGTCCACCACCTCGCGCACCTGCTCCAGATCGTGGGTCACCATCAGCACCGTTGTCCGTCCGCGGCGTTTCAACGCCAGCAGGATGTCGTTGAGGATGACAACCGCGGCGTCGTCGAGGCCGGCGGAGGGCTCGTCGAGGATCAGCAGCTCGGGCTCGGGATCGAGCGCGTGCGCCAGAAGAACCCGGCGCAGCTCGCCACCGGACAGCACGGCGAGCGGCCGGCCCTCGAGGCCTGGCAAGCCGACGCGCGCGAGCAACCCCGCGATCGCGATTCGCGTCGTCCGCCTGACGCCGAAACACACGGGAAGGCGCTGCCTGGTCAAGGCGAGAAAATCGGCGACCGTGACCGGCAGCGTCGGGTCGACGGCGAAGGTTTGCGGCACGTAGCCGATGGTGCCGGGACCGATCCAATTCATCGCGATCCGGCCCTCGAACGCGATCTGACCGAGAATTGCCGACAGCATCGTGCTCTTGCCGGCGCCGTTGGCTCCCATGACGACGTGAACGCACCCGCGGCGGACGCGCAGGCTGACGCGTTCGAGCAGCGCCTCGCGATGCCGGCGCACGCCGAGCGCGTCGATCTCGAGCAGCGCCGCCGGTTGGGCGAGCCCGGTCACGCTTCCGTGACCAGCGCGCGGATCATGGTGTCGACGTTACGCTGCATTTCGCGCTCGAACTTGTCGGCGGTGTAGTCGCCGGACGCGATGTGGGTGATGATGTAGACCGTCACGCCGCCCTCGTCCTTCAGGACCTTCAGCATCGCGGCAGGAAACGTCTCCTCGCTGAACACCACCCGGATTTTCTCCCGCTGGAGCAGCTTGACCATGTCCCGCAGCTCTGCCGCCGACGGCGTCAGGCCGTGCGCCGGCTGGACCACGCCCGCGACCTCCAGGCCGAATTCCTGCAACAGGTAACCGTAGCCATCGTGCACCGTGACCACGCGAGTGATCTTCGCCTCGGCGAGCCGAAGGGCGGCTTTCGACTTGATGAGGCGGAGACGCCGTGCGTAGTCGCCGGCGTTCCGCTGCAGCGCGGCGGCGTCCTGGGGCCGCAGCGCCGCCAGCGCTCGTTGAATCGCATAGGTCTGTTGAATCGCGTTGGTGAACGAGATGAAGGTGTGCGAGTTGACGCTGGCGCCGTTGACGGCGTGAATCTGCGGCGTGGTCTCGTTCGGCCTGATGATGACGACCTTCTTGTTGCCCGATGCCTTCAGCATCGGCAGAATGAAGTCGTCGTGGCCGATGCCGTTGATCACGATCGCATCGAGGTCGATCAGTTTCTTGATATCGTCCGGGCGCGGCTGATAGTCGCCGGCGTCAATTTCACCGGGCAGGATCGACCGCACCTCGTAGCCCGGCAGGTCACCGACGACGTTCCGGGTCCACGAATAGTACGGGTGCAGCGTGACGCCGATCTTCAGCGGCGGCTTCGGCTGCGCCACTGCGGTGGCGCTGGCGCCGAGTATCGGCAGCACCCCCAGCATCGCGAGCGCGGTTCTGCGGCGGAGCATCGCAATCATCTCCTGATGGCGTACACGGGGTTGGGAACTTGGGAGAACACCTCCACCCAGCCGGTGTTCTGCGGCTGCGGCACGAAGCCGGAAGCGAGCTGCCCGCCCAGCCGATGCGTCCACACATATACGTGAAGCGTCGTGCCGTCCGGCAGGCGGTGGTGCTCCTCGTCGTTCGGCGCCGGGTCAGGGGCGGTGCCGGGCTCGGGCTCCTGGATCTCAAGCAGCCACGCGGGCTGCGCGGCCTCTGCGGGCCGTCCAAGATAGTCGATCACGACACCGCGTTCGAAGCGCGTCCAGGTGTAATCTGAGCCGGGCAGCGCCAGCGTCGCAACGTCCGGCCAGCGCGACGTCCGAGCCCGGATCGCCTCGGCGGCGAGCAGCCTTTCTCGCAGCGTCCGGAACTGTTGCTGATCGGATTCGGGCAACGCCGCCGCTAGCGCTTGATAGGGCAGGAGCCGGCGATCGCTGTCGTCGCCTCCCGTCGTCGCATTGAGCGCGAGGTAGACCACGACCGCGGTGACGACCAGGCCGGCGACTGCGAACACGCCGATGCGCTCCCGGCCTCCCTTTGCTCCACCGTCCGGTTGGACGAGTCGGGTCGTCATGATTCCTCGACTCGCCTCAAAGCAGGGTCGCTCGCGACAGGGTCGCCGGCCACGGCGTTGCTGGTGGCGGCGAGCAGGACGGCGCCGATCCAGGCGAGCGTCAGCCAGGCCAGCACGTGCTCGCTTTCCGACGGCCCGTCAAGCGCGACGATCTCCGCGCGCTCGACGACGCGGTGCAGTGCCTGGTGGGCCACCGCTGCGAGACCGAGGATCGCGGCGACGCGGTCCGGGAGGCCGCGTTCGTCCAACCAGGCGCGAAACGCCCACAGCAGCGCCGCCAGCCAGAGCTCGCCGGTCAGGAGCACCGCGACGAAGGCGAACATCGCGGCCCTCGAATGCCCACCGCCCAATGGTGCAGAGGTGACGGCTGCCTGGCCAAGCAAGGCGCCGTTCATGACGCCGAACGCCAGCGCGATGAGGATCGTCCATCGCATGCGCGCGCGCACGACGCCTTGAAGGGTGGCAATCACGATCGCCGACGCGGCCACCATTGCCGTGCCGGCCACCCACTCCGCGCTCAACAGCGGCTGGTTGACCGCGACGATCATCGCCACGGCCTGTCCGAGCACGACGGCCGCAACGAGCCCGAACACCGTGCTCGTCCGACGCATCGGCAACAGCAGGCAGAGGAGGAACAGCAGATGGTCGCCGCCGTCGAAGAGGGCGCGCAGTCCCCTGACCGCGAATTGCCGCAGCACCGCGGCGAAAGACGGGTCGAACGTGACCCGAACCGCCGGGCCGGTCACGTTGACGATCTGCTCGCGCCCGGATGCCGGCTGATAGCGCGCGACGGTCCGCACTGGACCGTCCTTCGAGCTGAACCGGTTCAGGCGCGCCGAAAACCGGTCCGTGCCAGGCCGGCTGGGATAGCGCAGCTCCACTTCGATCGACGTTCGGTTTCGATCTGGACGCACGGCGATGATCGGGTCCGCGAGCGTGTCGTTCCCCCGGCGAACGTCGAGATTGTGGGCGATGTCGGCGGCGATGACCTGGAGTTGAGCCCGCAGCGCCGCTATGTCGTTGCCCTCGAGCAGACCCGGCAGGCGGGAATCGCCAGCGACCGCAGCCGGGAGCTGCAACGTGATCAAAAGCTGATCGCCCCGGTCCGCGATCCGCATGTCCACGATCTGCTCGACGACGACCTCGTGTGCGGAGACGGGCGCCAGGCAGAAAGCCATTAGCACGGCAATGAGGAGGCCACTAGATAGGTGTGATGTCGTCGGCATGATCCGAGAGGGTCCAGCCCTAGGATATGGCAGTTCGGTCTGGTGGGTCAGGTAGGTCGGGTGGGTCGGGTAGGTCGCGTGGGTCGGATGGGTCGGGTGGGGTGGGGTAGGTCGGCCGGCCACGGCAGCTGCGGTCAGAGCCTGAGCAAGCGCTCACGGATGATCCGCGACTGCAGCCGGCTCACCTGGAGCTTCTGCCCGTTGGAGAGCAGGGCGACGTGCGTGCCGCCGGGCATGACGTTCACCTTGGTGATCAGATCGATGTTGGCGAGGGTGCCGCGTCCGAGGCGGATGAAGCGCGACGGATCGAGCCGCGCTTCGAGATCCTTGAGCCGGTAGGTGATGGCGTGCCGCTCGCCTTTGAGCGTCGAGAGGTACAGCAGCTCGCCCTCGGCGACGATTGACGCGATCTGGGCCAGTGGCAGGATGATGATCTCGTCGCGCCGCCGCACCGGGATCCGCTCCAGGTAGGGCGGGCGCGTGGCCGATTCGTAGGCGGCGATCGCGTCGGTCACGTGCGCGCTCTGCTCGGCGACGATCTCGGCGTGTTCGACCCGCTCCTGCGCGCGGTTCAGCGCCTCGCGCAGGCGCGTCTTCTCGACCGGCTTCAACAGGTAATCGACGGCGTTGACCTCGAACGCCCGCACCGCGTACTCGTCGTAGGCGGTGACGAATGCGATCAGCGGCAGGTCGTGCTTCTTCAGCATGCGGACGACGCCGATGCCGTCGAGCTCAGGCATCTGCAGGTCGAGCAGCGCCAGATCCGGCCGCTCGCGCTCGATCGCGGCCAGCGCCTCTCGGCCGGACGCCGCCTCGGCGACGATCAGCACGTCCTCGAACGAGCGCAGGAGCGCGGCCAGAAACGATCGCGCCGGGCGCTCATCGTCTGCGATCACCACGCGGAGGCGGGCGTTCACGAGACCTGCCTGGTCGACGCCAGCTCGGGCGCCGCCCGGTATTCGGCCGGCATGCGGATGTGGACCGTGGTGCCGGCGCCAGGTGCGCTGTCGATTGACAGCGACGCCGCGTCGCCGTACTGGCAGGCAAGCCGACGCTCGACGTTGCTCAAGCCGACGCCGCCCTCGCGGCCGGCGCGCATCTGCGCCTCGGAGACGCCGGCGCCGGTGTCGTGGATCACGACGACGAGGGTGCGGCCGTCGCCGGACGCCTCCGTGCGCGCGGCGACCGTGACGTGGCCGCCTCGCAGCAAAGGGGCGATGCCGTGTTTGACGGCGTTCTCGACCACCGGCTGGAGCACGAGCGGCGGCACCCGGAGATTGCGGAGCGTCATCGGCACGTCGATGCGCACGCGCAAACGCTGCTCGAACCGGGCGTGCTCGATGTCCAGGTACGACTCGATCAGCTCGAGCTCGCGGCCCAGCGTGGTGAACTCGCCTTCGGATCGCAGGACGCTGCGCAGCAGCGCCGTCAGCCGCATCAGGGTCGAGAGCGCGCGCGGTGGCGCGGTTTGAATGAGGTGGCCGATCGTCGTCAGCGCGTTGAACAGGAAGTGCGGGTTGATCTGCGCGCGCAGCGCGCGAAGCTCAGCCTCGCTGGCCAGTTTGCCGATCTCCTGCACGCGCAGCTCGCGCGCGTAGCGCTCGTGTGTGAGCCGAATGGCGTCGATGCGGCGGCCCGCCAGAGAGGCGACCGCGTCGAGCGCGGCGTGGTCGTCCGAGAGCAGTCGCCGGCCGCCGAAGAGCCCGCTGACCTCCAGCGCATAGTGCGGCGGCTCCGCGACCGGCACATCGACCGCGGCACTGACCGTGCCGGTCGGCGTGGTCGCGTCCATCTCCGTGACGAGCGGCGCCTGCTGCTCGCGCCAGCGAACCGTCCGCGCACTCAACGCGGGCGCCAGCTGCGCGCACACCTCGTCCAGCATCGCGGAGATATCCTGGTGACGCTGCACGCCGCGGCCGATGTCGGCGCGCAGCGTCGCGTAGTCGGGTCGATCGAGCAGAACGGTGTCGACGAACCAGCCGATGAGGTCGCGAATTCGGGGATAGAGCAGTGCGGTGACCACCCACAAGGTGACGAGCAGGCCGACATCGCGGGGATCGCGCAGCGGCAGCTCGGGTGAGTGAATGGCGCCGATTGCCGCCACACCCAGCAGGGCCGCGCCGACGAGCGCGACCAGGGTCAGCGCCCGCTTCAGGAAGAGGTCAGCGAGGGCGAACGGAAAATCCTGGTACAGGATCGCGAACGCCAGCGGCAACGAGGCGTGGTGTCCGAGCAGCTCCACCGGCCACGACGACGCATCGCCCTGATGCAGCTGGCTCAAATGCAGCGCGGACACCGCGAAGATCGACAGCGCCGCCGCCCAGAGCGCGCGCCGCGCGCCCGGCTGCCGGCGTGTGACGGCGGCAAGCGGGATCACCAGGGCGATGAAGGCGTAGGTGAGCAGCCGCATGCCGAACGGCGAGGGCAGCGGCTCGCCCGTCCAGGCCGCGTACGCGTGCAGCGCCGCGGCGGCGGCGCTGACAACGTACGCCGCATAGACCACGATGCGTTTCGGCCAGCCGAGCACGCTGGAGCGGTCGCGCTCACCGCGCAGCACTGAGTGCACGACGACGGCGGGCAGGAAGCCGAGCGCGGAGTAGCCGGCGGCAATAAGAGAGGTGAACGGGCCGACGATGCCGATTTTTGGCAGCTCGTACGCCGGCAGCGCGCACAGGTTCCAGATCAGGCCAAGCACGGCCGTGGCGAGGAGAAGCGGGTCGAACCGCGACGCGCCGGTCGCACGGCCCGCGCGCACCACCATAGCCAACAGCATCGTGTACAACACGACGCCGGTGCTGAGACCGACAAGATTCAGCAGCTCGCTCATTACCCTTCTCTTACGAGCTCACCCTACTCCTCGTCCCCGGCGTGCCGGAACGAGAACCGCATCAATGGACCGTTTTCGCTTGTGAGTGGTCGATCAACGCGGCTGGACTGTTTTCCATTGTACGGCCAACGGTGAGCCGCCCCTTCCTTCTCCAACGAGGTGCGGGGGCGGAGTGCGGGTGCGCGTGCCTCAGCAGACCCCTGCGCGTGTTCGCGGCCACCCTCGAGCGGCGCCACAAATCGAACTGACCTGGCACTGCCACTCACCTGTCATACAGACACACTCGCAGGCCAAAAACGACCATTCAATCGGTTCTGGTCGTCTCGGTCCGGATGCCTTGGTAGCGTGCCCTGCGGTGTTCAGGGTTTCCGGAAAAGAGGTGGTATGGCGATGCGGCGGTGTCTTCAGGTTCTGTCGGCGGCTCTCCAGATCACGTTTGCGGTGTGCGCGATCGGAGTCGCGGGTGCCCGCGCCCAGGGGCTGGGCGGCGCGGGCACGGTCCAAGGCACGGTGAAGGATCCGACCGGCGGCGTCATGCAGGCCGTCGAGGTCAAGATCAGCAACCCGATCTCCGGCTTCACCCGGACGACGACGACCGACGCGGCCGGCAAGTACGTGTTCACCAATCTGGCGCCGAATGCGTATCACGTCTCGGTCGCCGCCCAGGGCTTCAAGACGCTGGAGCGGGACGTTGACGTGCGCAGCGGGGTTCCGATCACGGTCGATCTGGCGCTCGCTCTCGAGGGCGCGGCCACCACCGTCGACGTCGTCGGCCACGCGGAGGATCTGCTCGAGCGCGATCCGACGGCACACACGGACATCGACCAGAGTCTCATGTCCAAATTGCCGCTCGAGTCTTCGTCGGGCCTCAACCAGGTGATCACGCTGGCGTCCCCGGGCGTCGTCTCCGACTCGAACGGTTTCTTCCACCCGATCGGCGACCACGCGCAGACGCAGTTTTCGATCGACAACCAGCCGGTCACAGACCAGCAGAGCCGGGTCTACTCCAACCAGATCTCGCCGGATGCGGTCCAGTCGATGGAGATCATTACCGGCGTTGCCCCGGCCGAGTATGGCGACAAGAGCAGCCTGATCGTCCACATCGTGACCAAGTCGGGCCTGGACCAGCCGAAACCGACCGGGAGCGTCGAATTCGGCTACGGTTCGTTCAGGAGCCCGTCTGCCGATGCCAACTTCGGTGGCGGCTCGCACACGATCGGCGACTTTCTGTCAGTGAGCGGGATGCGGACCGATCGCTTTCTCGATCCGCCCGAGTTCACCGCGCTGCACGACCAGGGGAACGCGGTCTCGTTCTTCAACCGCTTCGACGCGCACGCGGGCAACACCAGCACGTTCCACCTGAACCTGCAGGCGGCGCGGTCGGGCTTCGACGTGCCGAATACGTTCGACCAGAACGATGCCGGCCAGGCGCAGCATCAGCAGATCAACACGATCAACGTCGCGCCCGGCTACTCGCAGGTGATCGGCTCGAAGACGCTGTTCACGGCCAACGGGTTCGTGCGACAGGATCACCTGACCTACTCGCCGAGCGCCAATCCGTTTGCCGACCAGCCGGCGAGCGTCTCGCAGGATCGGAAGCTGACGAACCTCGGCGTGAAGGCGGACGTGTCTTATAGCACCGGCAACCACAACGTGAAGGTCGGCGGTACGATCAGCGCGACGAAGCTGAACGAGAACTTCACCATCGGCTTCACCGATCCGACGTTCAACTCCCCGTGCCTCGACGCGGACGGCAGTCCCTCCGACGACGCGGCGCTCAGGACCAGCAGCCAGTGCCGCAGCGACTTGACGCCGAACCCCGCCTTCAACCCGGACTTCCTGCCCTACGACCTGTCACGACGCGGGTCACCGCTGGTCTACGCGCAGTCAGGGACGATCAAGCAGCAGGCGGCCTACGTTCAGGACGACCTCAAAGCGGGCAACGCGACCTTCAAGCTCGGGGTCCGGGTCGATCACTACGACGGGCTGAGCACGGCGACGCAGGTGCAGCCGCGCGTCGGCGTCTCGTACGCCGTGGCCGACACCAATACGGTGCTCCGCGCCTCGTACGGCCGAACGCTCGAGACGCCGTACAACGAGAACCTCCTGCTCTCGAGCGGCCTTGGTTTGAATGGGTTGTTCGGCGAGGGGCAGCCATTGCCGCCGGGCAAGCGCAACCAGGGCGAGTTCGGCATTCAGCAGGGATTCGGCAAGCGGGTGGTCGCGGACTTCGGCTACTTCATCAAGCGCACCGACAACGGCTACGACTTCAACGTCCTGTTCGGGACCCCGATCGTGTTTCCCGTCGCCTGGGCCCATTCGAAGATCGATGGGTTCACCGGCCGGATCAACCTTGTCGACACCGACGGCTTCAGTGCCTTCGTGGTGATGGCGCACACCAATGCGATTTATTCGCCGCCCGGCGTCGGCGGCGTGCTGCTCTCGGCGCCCGACGGTGATTTCAGGATCGATCACGATCAGAAGTTCAACGCGACGACGAACCTTCAATACACGTTCGACAAGGTGCGCGGCGTCTGGGCGGCGCTCAGCTGGCGGTACGATTCAGGGCTCGTCGCCAGCTCAATCGGGGACGTCAACGACCTGTTGGGGCTCACCGCAGATCAGCAGACCGCGATCGGGATGTCCTGCGGCGGTACGCCGGCCACGCTGACGTCGCCGATCACAACGTGTGCGCCCGGAAGCATTTCGACCACGCGGCTCGTCGTCCCGGCGGCTGGCACCGGCGACATCCTCAACAATCCGACGCGGATCGCCCCGCGTCACCTGTTCGATTTGGGTATCGGGTCCGACAACCTGTTCCACTCGGCCGGCGCGAAGGTCCGCCTGCGCTTCAGCGTCGTCAACCTGACCAACCGGGACGCGCTTTTCAACTTTCTCTCCACCTTCAGCGGCACGCACTTCGTGACGCCGCGGGCTTACCAGGTGCATGTGGGAGTGAGCTTCTAGTCGGGTCAGGTGGGTCGGGTAGGTCGGGTAGGTCCCGCCCGTCCTGCCTATTGGATAGTGACCGTCGCCTTGAGCGAGGCGGTGTCCGGCGCCAGGTGGTCGTGCATGCCGCACTTGCGGGCGATGTTGAGGTTGCCGCTCTGACGGCTCTGGCCGGGGTTCAGGAAGCCGATCTG
>DATASG010000098.1:0-1725 GCA_036269295.1 Vicinamibacterales bacterium
CTGGTCGGCACGCCGAAGGGACGCCTGAACCGGCTGGAACGCGACCTGCTCGACAAGCCCTGGCAGGAGGCCCGCCCCGGCGTGCAGGTCAAGCTGTTGCCGAAGGACGGCGAGCTCTATGTGTTCGCCCAGAGCCTCGACAGGGTCGCCAAGGAGCGCGGCATGCGCAGGCGACAGTTGAAAGGGTTATGGGCGAGGCTGAAAGACCTGCACCGGATGTCCGTCAACCTGACGCGCGACCAACTGCTGATCAAACTCGGACAAGCCAAACAGAAAGCGCCAGCCGGATGGCGTCTGGTCGAAGTCGAGGTCGACCCGGAGCGCGCCGCGTTCCGCTATGCTCTCGACCGCAACAAGCTGCGGCAGGCGCGGCGGCGCGAGGGACGTTATCTGTTGCGCAGCAATCTGACCGAGGGCGATCCCGCGACGCTGTGGAGCTACTACCTCCAACTCGTCCAGGTCGAGGAATCGTTCCGAACCTTGAAGGGCGACCTCGCCGTCAGACCGATCCACCATCAGGAACAATGGCGGATCGAGGCCCACATCTTCATCGCCTTTCTCGCCTATTGCCTGCACGTCACCATCGGCCGCCGCCTGAAGGCGCTGGCGCCGGGCCTGACGCCGCGCAGCCTCATCGAGAAGTTCGCCGCCGTTCAGATGATCGACGTCCACATCCCCACCACCGACGGCCGCGAATTGCTGCTGACCCGCTACACTCAGCCCGACCCCGAACTGATGCTGCTGCTCGAACGCCTCAGGCTCGAACTGCCGGACCAGCCGCCCCCCAAAATCACCGCTGCACAGGCCGCCGCCGCCCACTCGGTGTAGTGCCGACCTTCGGCTCCCGCCTCAACGTTTTCAACGCATTAATTACCGCCGCGTGGCCGAATCGGCGAAGTTCGGCTAGGCTCTACGGCGATATCGACAAGCCGGGGCCGTATCTCGTCCTGATGAAATGGAATCCTGGCTGGTTCAGCGCGCCGCACAGCTACGCTACCGATCGCATTCAGATCGTATTGTCGGGCAGGTGGTGGGTTAACAGCGGCGCCGATTTCGATCCCAAGAACGCCGTGCCGGTCGTCGCCGGCGGGTTTGTGAAACGGACCGCGCGGACCTTCCACTACGACGGGGTGCCGAGTGGCGTCCAGGAGCCGGTCGTCGTTGCAGTCTTTGGCGTCGGGCCCGTAGACATCGAACTCGCGGATCCGCGTCTGCCCTCATGGCGCCGCGTTTGAAGACGAGCGCGGCGCCGTCACCATCTCTCGTGTTTCAAGGACCCATCCGTACAAACGAATCGATCTTCCGTGACGCCGCCCGAGTATCCACAATAAACCGAGCGCCCCTTCTGCGCGCGCGCGTGACTAACGAAACAGAAAGGCCGTTGGGCGATTGTCATCCCGGCGAGGAAGACGAAGAGGCCGGCGCGGCGCGGCCCGCGCTCCGTTCAGGTGGGTAGCGAGCGGTCCCGCCCTAAAGCGTCGGGTCGAGCACGACGCGCTCGCGTGCGCCGGCGAGCACCGCGCGATACGCGTCGGCCGCGCGGGCGAGGGGGTAGACGTTGGCGACCAGAACCGGGAACGGCCGCAGCGCGCCGCTCTCGAAGCCGGGGCGCAGCGCGTCGAAAATCGCGGCGCCGGCCGCGCTGTCCAGCTGCAGCGTGTCGATGCCGATGAACCGGTGCCGGCCGCGATAGAAAGCGAGGATGTCGAACGGCACGGAGCGCTC
>DATASG010000099.1:0-4341 GCA_036269295.1 Vicinamibacterales bacterium
GTGCGCGAAATTGTCGATGCCCGAATTGCCCATGATCACGCCGAAAATCACGGCCTGAATAACAATCGACTGCGCCATCTGCTTGGCGATGCTGCTGCTCGTCCGCCCATAGTGGTAAAGCGCGCCGATCAGCCCGAACACGGGCGCTGATGCGCCGACGGTGAGCGAGCCGCCATGCAGGAACGGCAGGGGCGGGAAGTACGCCCACGCCAGCGAGCTCAGCGCGAAACCGCACACGCCGCCCATCGTGTAGATGATGACGGTTCTCGCCGGACCGTTGAGCTCGGTCATCGCCGGCCCCATCTGCCGGACCCAGTACATGTTCAGGAAGATGTGCAGCAGCGAGGCGTGCAGCCATCCTGCGCTGAGCACCGTCCACCAGCGTCCGGCGAGGAACACCGGCCGGCCCCCGCTGGCCCCAAACACCACCAGTACCTGTGAAGAAGGGGCGAGGATCGACATGATGCCGCCGCCCATGTCGAAAATGGCGCTGCCCGACATCAGGAGCGTGACCACGTAGAGGGTCGCGCACGCGCCGATCACCACGTTGCTGAAGCTGAAATCGGCACCGAGACCGCGCAGCGCTGGACCGAAGCCCCACAAGCCGGGATTGGCGCGGCCGCACGAATAGCACTTGTCATCGCGCACGCCGACGAGCGAGCCGCACGACGGACAGACGACGGATCCTGAGGTTCGACGGTTAAGCACGGTTCTTCAATGATACAGGAGGGTTCTAGGGTTCTAGGGTTCTAGGGTTCTAGGGTTCTAGGGTTCTAAGGTTCTAAGGTTCTAGGGTTCTAAGGTTCAGATGCGGGTAACGAGACCGACGAGCGCGCCGTAGACGATGTGTGCCGCGAGCGTGACCAGAAAGGTGTTGCGACCGTAATTCAGCATCAGGAATCCCGGCGGCTCGATCAACGTGATCTCGTTTGCGGCCGTGTCCGGTGTCGCCATCCTCGGGTGGACGACCGGCAGCAGCACGCTCACGAGCACGGTCGAGGTGAACACGGCGTGCAGCGCACCCAGGAGCGCGCCGAGCTGCCAGGAGCTGCGGCCGAGGATCGCGAAGAGCTCGCCGTACGCCACCGCGAAGCCGGCGCCGATGACGAAGTAGAAGAGGTAGCCGACCGCGCGCGCCTTACGGCGGTTCTCGGTGACCGTCGTCCCCAGCAGCAGCGCGAGGTCCATGCGCGTCACGCCGAGCTCGCTTGCCGCCTTGATGATCGTCGCCATCGCCAACGTGCCGATGATGCCACCAGCCAGAGCGGACGCGATCACGCGGCGCCACCCTTCGAGATCGCAAAGGCGGCGTCGATGAGCGCAAGGTGAACCAGCGCCTGGGGAAAGTTGCCGAGAAAGGCGCCGCTGCCCGGATCGATCTCCTCGGAGAACAGCCCGACGTCGTTGGCGCGCGCCGCCAAGCGCTCCATCAGCCGCGTCGCCTCGTCGAGCCGCCCGCACTGCGCCAGCGCGCTGACCAGCCAGAACGAGCAATTCAAGAAGCACCCCTCGGCGCCAGGCAGGCCATCCTCCGCCTGATACCGATACACCACATCGTCGTGCCGAAGCAGCCGGTTGATGGCATCGACGGTGCCGCGCAGGCGCTGGTCGGCGGGGTCGGCGTACTCCACTATCGGCAGCATCAGCAGGCTGGCGTCGACGTCATGGCTGCCGGCGATCCGGGTGTAGCTGCGGAGCTCGTCGGACCAGCAGCGCTGGTCGACGAACCTCCGGATCGCATCCGCCTCGACGCGCCAGCGCGGCACCCGGGCGTCCGGCAGCTCGTGCCGCTCAGCGAGCCGAACCGCACGATCGAGGGCGACCCAGCACATGACCTTCGAATGCGTGAAATGAAAAGGCCCGTTTCGCACCTCCCAGATGCCGGAGTCAGGTTGCCGCCATAGGGTGCACACCCGATCGGCGATCCCCGCCAGGATCGCGCCGGTGTCGGGATCGAGCGCTTGATGCCCCTGGCTATAGAGCCATGCGGTCTCGAACAAGGCGCCGTAGATGTCCAGCTGTGTCTGGGCCGCGGCGCCGTTGCCGACGCGGACCGGCCGCGACCCCCGGTAGCCGGAGAGATCGAGCTCGCGCTCGGCGATTCCGATGCCGCCGTCGAGCCGGTACAGCACGTGAAGGTCGGGGACCGTGAGCGCCGTGGCCTGCATGAACCACCAGAACAGCGAACGCGCCTCTTCGCGGCATTCGAGCTGGAGCAGGGCGTCGATCATGAAGTTGGAGTCGCGGATCCAGCAGAAGCGGTAGTCCCAGTTGCGCTGGCCGCCGATCTCCTCCGGGAGCGACGTGGTCGGCGCCGCCACCGACGCACCCGAAGGCGCGAAGATCATGAGCTTCAGCGCGAGCGCGCTGCGGACGACGAGCTCGGCCCATGGGCCCGAATAGTCGTGGGCGCGCGACCAGCGCTCCCAGAACGCGATCGTCCGCTCCAGGCGCGTGGTCACGTCCTGGCGCCCGGGAAAGATGAGCGGCTCGGCATAGGCGCTGGTCATGGCGAGCAGCGCCCGTCCCCCGCCGGATACCTCGAACGCCGCCTCCGCGCCGGCGTCTCGCCACACCGGGGTGCCGGCGCCCCAACTCGCGATCGCGATCGCTTCGGCGCCCCAGGTGGCGACCGGCACGCCGTGCCGCCATTCGCCGCGCGGCACGTGGCACCCGTAATCGAACCGCGGCGCGCAGCGCCACCGCATCGGGACAGAGCCGGACACGCCTTCCACCGACCGAACCAGCTCGCGCATCGGATCGAGGCGATCGTCGGGCAGCGTCATCGCATCGATGACGCGGACCGACCCGTCGGCGGTGGTGAAGGTGGTCTCGAGCACGTTGGTGCGCGGCAGATAGCGGCGCGTGGAGCGGAACGGAATGGCCGGCTGCAGCGTGAAGCTGCCGCCGCGCTCGGCGTCGAGGATGGCGGCAAACGCGCTCGGAGAATCGAGATTCGGAAGGCAGAGCCAGTCGACGGCGCCGTCGAGCCCGACCAGCGCGATCGTCCGCCCGTCGCCGATGACCGCGTACTCCTCTATCGGCGCGTAGCCCTCGATGCGCACGGACCTTATGTGCTCTCCTTCTTCGGCCGCATGTTCGAAGCCAGGATCCGCTTGCGCAGCCGGATCGTCGACGGCGTCACCTCGACCAGCTCGTCGTCGTTGATGAACTCGATCGCCTGCTCGAGCCCGAGCTTGCGCGGCGGGATCAGGCGGATTGCTTCGTCGGCCGACGAGGCGCGCATGTTGGTCTGCTTCTTTTCCTTGCAGACGTTGACGTCCATGTCGGCGGTACGCGAGTTCTCGCCGATCAGCATCCCCTCGTAGACGTGGACACCCGGGTCGATGAAGATCTCACCGCGCTCCTGGAGGTTGAAAATCGCGTAGGAGGTCGCGACGCCCGAGCGATCGGCCACCAGCGCGCCGTTGGCGCGCGAGGCGATGGCGCCGTGCCACGGTTCCCAGCTCGAAAAAATGTGGTTCATGATGCCGGTGCCCTTGGTGTCGGTCATGAACTGCGAGCGGAAGCCGATCAGCCCGCGCGCCGGGATGCGGAACTCCAGGCGCACGCGGCCGCTGCCGTTGTTCACCATCTTGGTCATCACCCCTTTGCGCTCGCCGACCTGGGCGATCACGATCCCCTGGTGATCCTCGGGGACGTCGATGATCAGCTCCTCCACCGGCTCGACCGTCTGGCCGTCGATCTGCTTGGTGACGATGTCGGGACGCGAGACCTGCAGCTCGAATCCCTCGCGGCGCATCATCTCGATCAGGATCGACAGCTGCAGCTCGCCGCGGCCGACGACCTTGATCTGCTCCGGCGTCTCGGTCGGCTCCATGCGGATCGAGACGTTGCCGAGCAGCTCCTTGTCGAGGCGATCCTTGAGCTGGCGCGAGGTGACGTACTGCCCTTCGCGGCCGGCCACCGGCGAGGTGTTGACGCCGAAGATCATGTGCACCGTCGGCTCGTCGATCGCGATCGGCGGGATCGCGATCTGGTGCTCCATGTCGGTGATCGTCTCGCCGATCGTGATGTCTTCGATGCCGGCGAGGCAGACGATGTCGCCGGCGGACGCTTCCTGGATGTCGACGCGCTTGAGGCCGTCGAAGGCATACAGCTTGGTCACCTTGGTGTGCTGCACCGCGGTGTCCAGCTTGACGACGGCGACGGCGTCGCCGATCTTGACGCGGCCGTTGAAGATGCGGCCGATCGCGATGCGCCCGACGTAGTCGCTGGCGTCGAGATTGGCGACCAGCAGCTGCAGCGGCGCGTCCGGGTTGCCGCGCGGCGGCGGCACGAACTTCACCACGGCGTAGAACAGCGGCCGCAGATCCTCGC
>DATASG010000100.1:0-3486 GCA_036269295.1 Vicinamibacterales bacterium
CTTCAAGAACGAGCCGAAGCGGTGCAAAGCCTGTAAAGGCAAGCGCGCGGCTCGACCGGCCGGCGGCGGGATGTCCCGCGAACGGGTCGAAACGCAAACCAGTTGCTCAGCCTGTGGTAAGGAAACGACGGTGCCCTTCAAACCGACCCAGGGGCGCCCGGTGTTCTGCAAAGAATGCTTCCAGTCCCGGAAGTTCGCCGGGGCCGGGGGCTAGCAGACGTTAGACCGCTCGCTTCGTCACGACACATCGATCACCCCCGCGCGGACGGGCGTCCTCCAGGGCGACTCGCCGTGCGCGCGGGGCGCCGCTTTCGCCCCGCTGGCGAGGGAAAGCCTGGCCGAAGCCCGAGTTGGATTGCGTGCGGGCGCAGGCGGATGTTAAGCTCACATCGCGATTTTATCTGGAGCGTTTCCATGCAGATAGAGGAACGGGCCGTTGGCGACGTCGTCCTGCTCGACCTGAAGGGCAAGATCACGTTGGGCGAAGGCGACGAGTTGCTCAAGGACAAGGTCAACAGCCTCGTCAACCAGGGCCATAAGAAGATAGTGCTGAACCTCGCCGACGTCCCCTACATCGACAGCGCAGGGCTCGGCGAAGTCGTTCGCACCTATACGACAGTCTCCCGTCAGGGCGGCAGCCTCAAGCTGCTGAACCTGACGAAACGAATCACCGATCTTTTGTCGATCACGAAGCTGCTGACCGTGTTCGAGACGTTTGACTCGGAAAACGAGGCGGTCCGGAGTTTTTCGGCATCGGCCAAGGTCTAGTCGCCTCCCGCGCTAGATGGCGCGCAGCACTTCATCCCCTGTGGCAGCCCCCGGGACCGCGGATCGCGCGGTGCCGGGACGTTCGCTTGCCCTCCATCTGCTCCTGTCGCTGCGCCCCGCCCAGTGGACCAAGAACCTGCTCGTCTTCGCGGGCCTGCTGTTCGGGCGGCGGCTCTTTGATTTTGCGTCGGTCGTCGACGCGGTGTCGGCGTTCGTGGTCTTCTGCGCGCTGTCCGGCGTGGTCTATCTCGTGAACGACGTCGCCGACCGCGAGAGCGATCGCCTCCACCCGCTCAAATCGCGGCGACCGATCGCCTCGGGCGCGCTGCCGGTGCCGGTCGCTCTTGGAGTCGCGCTGGCGCTGGGATCGGGCGCGCTCGCGTCGGCATTCGTGATCGGCCCGGCGTTTGCCACTGTGGCGGCGGCGTATCTCGCGCTGCAGGTGCTCTACTCGTTCGCGCTCAAGCACGTCGTCATCATCGACGTGCTGACGATCGCGATCGGCTTCGTGCTGCGTGCGGTCGGCGGCGCGGTCGCCGTACACGTCGAAATCAGCCACTGGCTGTTGGTCTGCACCATCCTGTTGGCGCTCTTCATCGCGCTGGCGAAACGACGCCACGAAATCGTGTTGCTCGCCTCGGACGCGGCGACGCACCGCCCGATTCTCGGCGAATACACGCCCTACTTGCTCGATCAGATGATCGGCGTCGTGACCGCCTCGACGCTGATTTCGTACATCTTTTACACGATTAGCCCCGAGACGCAGGTCAAGTTCGGGACGGCCTGGCTCGGTTTGACCATTCCCTTTCCCTTGTATGGGATTTTCCGGTACCTGTATCTGGTGCACCAGCGCGACGGCGGCGGGAGCCCGGCGGATTTGCTCCTGACCGACCGGCCGCTGCTCGCTTGCGTGGCGCTGTGGGCGCTCACGGTGGCCGTGATCATTTACCGTCCTGTATGAGGCTTCGCCTGCCGCTTTCGGCTCTCGGCCCTCGGCTCTCGGCGAGCGCGGGTGTCGGCCTGAAGCTGGCGGCTGAAAGCTGACAGCTGCTTATGGCCGATTTCAACGTCCGCTCCGACTCGGTGAACGTCGAGCAGATCATGGAGCAGATCCGGGCGCGGATCCGCGAGAAACGCGGCGTCGACTATACCGAACAGCAGATCCGCGAGCTCGCGGCGGTGAAGCTGGAGAAGTTCCTCGACCCACGCGGCGTCCGCTCGGATCTCCTCGATCAGTTCCGCAACGCCCAACCCGCCTACCAGCCTCCGGAACTGCCCAACTTCGCGTTCGAGGACGACACGCTGTTCGAATCGCACCGCGCGCCGATCCGGTGGATCCGCGCCCTGCTGCAGCCGCTCCTCAAGCTGCTGTTCAACCCGAACCCGCTCATCCAGGCGCTGCACATTCAGTCGCGCTTGAATACGATCAACGCCGAGCGCGACGCGCGTCAGGACGCCGCCCGCCGGCAGATGGATCAGCTGTACTACGAGCTGGTCCACAACCTCGTCGTCGAGACGACGCGCACCGGCATCGAGGTCAAGAATCTCAGGATGCAGGTCGAGTCGATCTCGAGCCGGTTGGAGTTCAACGAGCGGCGGGCGCGCGCGCTCGAAAGCGCCGTCGTCTACAGGGCGGCGGAATCCGACGAGGCGCAGCCCCAGCGGCCCGCGCCCCAGCCGCCGCCGCAACGTCAGCCGCCGCCACGCCAGCAACAGCCGCGATACACGCCGGCGCCGGCCTTCGTCGCGCCGGTTCAGACAGCGCCGTCGCCGCAGTCGTCGATCCCCACACCAGCAGCGGCGCCGGAGCAGCAGGCGGCAGGGCAGGGACAGCCGCAGCAAACCCAAGGTCCGGGCGTCCCAGGCGAAGGCCCGGGCCAGCGCAGCCGGCGGCGCCGGCGGCGCCGTGGACGCCGTGGCGGCGCTTCGGCTTCCGGCCTGTTGGGCGCAGCGGGGTCGTCCGCGCCTGGCCCGCTGCCAGACGAGCGAGCATCGGGCGACGCCATCGACCAGCTGGAAGCGTTGGAGGCGATGGACGATGACGGATCACCGGAGGCGGAGGCGATCCACGAGGCCGCGGTTGAACGGGTCCAGCAGACGGCCGAGGCCGTCTCTCAGCAGCCCGAAACCCAACCCGACGCGATCGTCGAGCACCCGCAGGTCGAACCGGCTCGCGTCGAAGCCGCGCCGCCCGCGCCCTCGGAACCGGCGCCGGTTCCGCCGGCGGCCCCGGGCCACGCCGATCACGACCCGCAGTGAAAATCGCGGTCGTCGTTCAGCGTTACGGGCAGGCGGTCAACGGCGGCGCCGAGCTGCACGCGCGCTACATCGCCGAGCACCTGGCTCGCCACGGGCAGGTCGAGGTGCTGACCACCTGTGCGACCGACTACGTCACCTGGCGCAATGAGCTGGCGGCGGGAGTCGAGCAGGTGAACGGCGTGCAGGTGCGCCGTTTCAAGGTGAAGCACGAGCGCGATCCGCTCGTCTTCGGCAAGCGATCCGAGCGCGTGTTCGAGCAGCGCCATTCGCTGGGCGACGAGCTCGACTGGCTGGACGCGGAGGGGCCGACCAGCCCGGCGCTGGTCGACTACATCTCCAAGCACGCCGCCGACTATGACTTCTGCCTGTTCTTCAGCTATCGCTACTACCACGCGTATTACGGCGCCCGCGCCGCCGGCGGGCGGGCGATTCTGGTGCCGACGGCGGAACGCGACCAAA
>DATASG010000101.1:0-1906 GCA_036269295.1 Vicinamibacterales bacterium
TCATCAGGTACAGGGTCAATCCGAGCACCCCGAGCACCCCGAGCACCCTGCGAACCCCGAGAACCTTCGTCATGCCATCACCGCGTTGAGGTCGAGCGGTCCGGTGCTGTCGCCGAAGGTATCGATGCCCAGCCCGATGCCGCGCAGTCCGGCGAGCATCGCGTTGGCCATCGGCGTTCCGTCCGCCGCCTTGATGTGGATGTTGCCTTTGAGATGGCCGCCGGCGTGGCCGGCGAAGAACAGCGGGCAGCGCTTGTGATTGTGCACGTTCGGATTGCCCATCGGCGATCCGTAGACGATCAGCGAGTTGTCGAGCACGCTGCCGTCTTCGTCGGGAATCTGCTTCAGTTTTTCCAGGAAGTAAGGAATCAGCCCGACGTGGTACCTGTTGATCTTCGCGAAATCGGTGATCCGGTCCTCGCGCTCGTTGTGGTGCGAGGCGATGTGGAAGCCGGTGGTGGCGCCGGCTTCGCTGAACACGCGGTTCGAGACGTCGCGGCTCAACTTCAGCGCGAACACGCGCGTGATGTCGGCGGCGAACGCCAGCGCCTGCAGGTCGAACATCAACCGCACGTGCTCGGCGTACGAATCGGGCACCCCGATCGGCGCCGACGGCAGCTCGCGGGCCTCGCCGCTGGCGTTGTGGGCCTCGACTTTCTGAATCCGCCGCTCGATCTCGCGCACGTTGTCGAGATAGTCGTCGAGGCGGGCGCGGTCGCCGGCGCCGACGCCCGCCTTCAGCTCGGCGGCCGAGGCCATCACCCAGTCGAGCAGGCTCTTGTCCTTCTTCCGCCGGCGCGCCCGCGCCTCTGGCGTCGCGCCGACGCCGAACAGCGTGTCGAACACCGCCCGCGGGTCGCGAATCATCGGCAGCGGCTCTTTCGGCGACGCCCAGCTGATCGAGTCGGTGTAGGCACACGAATAGCCGTAGAAGCAGCCGCCCGACTGGTCGATGCTCTCGATGCACAGCTGCATCGACGGGATCGGCGTCTCCTGCCCGGCCGCCTGGGCGTAGATCTGATCGAGCGAGGTGCCGGCGTAGACGTCCGACCCTTGCGTCTGGTGCGGGTGCGACTGGGTCAGGAACACCGCCGCCGAGCGGAAATGATCGCCGCCGATCTCGGGAGCGGTGAACGCCTCGGCGTTGCGGCAGTCGGTGTTGCTGACGATCGTCAGGTAGTCGCGGTACGGCTCGAGCGGTGCCAGCGCCGTGGGCGTCAGATCGAACGCCGATCCGGCGTCGGCCGGCGACCACATGTGCTTCGAGGCGCCGAACGTCGTCGCGCCGGCGACGCCGTGCACCATCTCCATCGCCACCAGCCGCAGTTTCCTGGTCGCGGCCGCGCCGGTCAGCGCCGATGCGGCCGGCCTCATCGCCTCGAGGAAGGGGAGCGCGATCGACACGCCGAGCCCCTTGAGGACGGTCCGCCGCGGAAGGTGCCTTCCGGTCAGATACATCTGCGTGCTCCTACCATGCCTGGGCGGTCGTCTCCGCCGCCTCGATCGCGCGCCGTTGGAACGCCGCGCTGTTGACGATGCCGAGCACGAACGACGAGAAATGCAGATCCGTCTTCGCCGCCTGGCCGACGATGGCGCGGACGGCGGGCATGTCGAAGTACTCCACGCGCCGGCCGAGCGCGTAGGTCATCAGGTTTTCGGTGAATACCTGCAGGAACACGTCCTGGTGCTTCAACAGCGCGTTGCGCAGGCTGGCCGGGCCGTCGATCTTCGTGCCGTCGTACATCACCCCGGCCGAGTCGATCGCCACGCCGTTGTCCTTGATCCGCCATTTGCCGGTGACGTCGAAGTTGTCGAGCGCCAGCCCGAGCGGATCGATCACCTTGTGGCACGACTGGCACGCCGGGTTCTTGCGGTGTTCTTCCATCCGCTCGCGCGTCGACAGCAC
>DATASG010000102.1:0-4623 GCA_036269295.1 Vicinamibacterales bacterium
AAAAAGCCCCGGCCAACGGCCGGGGCTGTCACCAAGAGGATAAGTACGCGTCACGCTATGGATGATGGTAGCGGTACGGGGAATCGAACCCCGGTCCCGTGGCTGAGAACCACGTGTCCTGACCCCTAGACGATACCGCCACTCGCCGTCACGAACCCCGCATTTTACCAAACTTGTATGATGGAGTCCATGCGCTGGCTCCTCGCCCTTCTCGCCCTTCTCGTCCTGGCCTGCACCGGAGCCTATGTCGTCGCCGGCCGCGGGACGCCGCCGCAGCTGACCATCGACAAGCCGGATCGCTTCGTGGGACAAGCGGGCACGCTCGACGTCACCGCCACCACGCCCAACGCGCAGTTGACCGCGCTGTCCATCACGCTGGAACAGAACGGCAAGATCATCCCGCTGTTCACGCTTGACGGACCGCAGACGGCGAGCGTGACCCGCGTCGACGCCACCCACCTGAAGGTGTCACGGCCGTTCGGAAAACAAAGCGTGCCGGAGCTCCAGTCCGGCGCGGCCCGCATCCTTGTCACCGCGACGCGGCCGTCGTTCCTGAAGCTGCGCCAACTGACCGCCACCGCGAGCAAGGATCTGCAGGTTCGCCTCGAGCCGCCGCGCATCGCCGTCCTCTCGACGCACCACTACGTGAACCACGGCGGCGCCGAGATGGTTGTCTATAAGGCGACGCCGGCCGACATCGCTTCCGGCGTCCGCGTCGGCGACATCGAGTACCCCGGCTTTCCCGCCGCCGGCGCCGGCGTCGAGGGCGCCGATCCATCGATCAAGGTGGCGGTCTTCGCGCTGCTCTACGATCAGCCCCTCAACACGCCGATCGCCGCCTTCGCGCGCGACGAGGCGGGCAACCAGGCAAAGGCGACCTTCATCGACAACGCGTTCGAGAAGCCGTTCAAGAAAAGCCGGATCGAAATCGACGACAAGTTCATCAACCGCGTCGTGCCTGAAATCATCGAGCACTCACCGGAGCTGAAGATGACCGCGCCGGCGCAGGATAGCCCGGAGATGCTCGCGGCCTTTCTGCGCGTCAACGGCGAGCTGCGCAAGATCAACACCGATCAGATTGCGGCGCTGGCAGCCAGGACCTCGCCGAAGAAGCTGTGGGACGGCCCCTTCGTCCAACTCGGCAACTCGAAGGTCGAGGCGAGCTTCGCCGATCACCGGACCTACATCTACAAGGGGAAAGAAATCGACCAGCAGACGCACCTGGGCTTCGACCTCGCCGTGACCGAGCACGTGCCGGTCGCCGCCGCCGCGGCGGGCGTCGTCGTCAACGCGAGTTGGCTCGGCATCTACGGCAACTGCGTGATCATCGACCACGGTCTGGGGGTCCAGTCGCTGTATGGGCACCTGATGTCGTTCGATGTGAAAGTGGGCGATTCGGTGACCCGTGGCCAGCTCGTGGGCCGCTCCGACTCGACCGGGCTGGCCGGCGGCGATCATCTGCATTTCACCCTGCTGGTCGGCGGCAGGATGGTCAATCCGGTGGAATGGTGGGACCCGCACTGGATGGCCGATCGAGTCGAAAGAAAACTGCGCGAAGCAAGGTAGAATAGGCAGCTGGTCTTGTCTCAAGTCTTTTTTGTTCAGGAGAGCTCAATGCGCCTACGAAACACCTGGGTCGGTCTGCTTGGAATCGCCCTCGCCACGACGCTGGCGTGCGGTGGAAGCCAGGAAACCTCGAGCACGTCCGCGAAGCCCGAATCCCCGTCTGCGACGCCCGCCGGCCAGAAGGTCGACACCGCAACCGCCGGCGAAGTGAAAGGCGTGACGATGCTCGACGGCGCCGCCCCGAAGAACGAGCCGATCAAGATGAACGCTGACCCGGTCTGCGTGAAGGAGAACACGACCCCGCAGTTCCAGGAAACGTGGGAAGTCGGCAGCGACGGCAAGTCCCTCGGCAACGTCTTCGTCTACGTCAAGGACGGTCTCGGCAACTACGTGTTCGACACCCCGACCAAGCCGGCGACCATCGACCAGAAGAGCTGCCGCTACCATCCGCACGTGTTCGGCATCATGGTCAACCAGCCGCTCGAGATCGTCAACAGCGATCCGACACTGCATAACATCCACGCGATGCCCAAGGGCAACGCCGAGTTCAACAACGGCCAGCCGATCCAGGGCATGAAGATGAGCCACACCTTCGACAAGCCCGAGGTCATGGTGCCCTTCAAGTGCGACGTGCACGGCTGGATGAACGCCTATGTCGGCGTCGTCAGCCACCCGTACTTCGCCGTCACCGACAAGGACGGCAAGTTCGACCTCCCGAACCTGCCACCCGGCACCTACACGATCGAGGCGTGGCACGAGAAGGGCGGCGCGCAGACCGCCAGCGTGACCATCGGCCCGAAGGAGACGAAGGAGATCTCCTTCACCTTCAAGGCCGCCGGAGCAGTCGCGACCAACTAGGCTGGATCGGCAGGTAGGCGGGAAAGGCAGGACGCGCCGGAGGGGCTCGTCCTGCCGACCGACCCGCCCTTCCAGCCCGTCCCGCCCCTCCACCCCAGGACGATGCTGCGCCGCTTTTCCAAGCTCCTCGTCGCCTCCACCGTCATCCTGATCCTGGCGGGCAGCCTGGTCACGAGCCATGACGCGGGACTGTCGGTACCCGACTGGCCGACCAGCTACGGCTGGAACATGTTCACGTTCCCGCCGTCGATGTGGGTCGCCAACATCCTCTACGAGCATGGCCACCGTCTGATCGCGACCACCGTCGGCTTGCTCACTATCGTCATGGCTGTCTGGCTCTGGACCGCGGAACCGCGCGGCTGGCTGCGCTGGTTCGGCGTCGCCACGCTCGGATCGGTTGTCGCGCAGGGACTGCTCGGCGGGCTGACGGTGCTGTTCTTCCTGCCCACAGCCATCTCAACCGCGCACGCCGGCCTGGCCGAGATTTTCTTCTGCATGACGGTCGCGATCGCGATCTTTACTTCACCCGGCTGGATCGCCGGATACGACACGGCGGTCGATCCACCGTTGCGTCGGCTGGCGACGGCGGCGACGATCGTGATCTATTCGCAGATCATCGTCGGCGCCACGATGAGGCACAGCGGCGCCGGGTTGGCGATTCCGGATTTCCCGCTGATGTTCGGCCACCTGATTCCCGACCATTGGAGCCGCGCCATCGCGATTAATTTCTCGCACCGCGTCGGCGCGCTGCTGGTCAGCGGCGCGACCCTCGCGTTGTTCGCGCACGTGCGCACGCACTACCGCGATCACCGCGAGCTGGTGCGGCCGGCGGCGCTGATCGTGGCGCTGGTCGCAGTGCAGATCATGCTCGGGGCGCTGACGATCCTCAGCCGGCGCGATCCCTGGATCAACAGCTTCCACGTCGTCTGCGGCGCCCTGGTGTTGACGACCTCGCTGGTGATCACGCTGCGCTCCTGGCGCAGCCGCTTCGCGGACTACGAACAGAGGGAACCGCTGAGATCGGCCGGCACGCAGAGAGATCAGGGAGATCTGATGCCCGCGGCCTCGGCGAGCGCCGCGGTAAGACGCGGCGGAGCGCGGGCGTGAAGCCCGGCCCCGCCGATGCCGCCGCCATCGCGCTGCCCGACGTCAAGCGCGCGACCGGGGTCGGTGACTACCTCGCGCTGACGAAGCCGCGCTTGAATTTCCTGGTCGTCGCGACCAGCGCCGCCGGCTACTACCTCGGCTCGACCGGCAGCGTCGACACGGTCTCGATGGCGGAAGCCGTCGCCGGAACCGCGCTCGTCGCCGGCGGCGCGGCGGTGCTGAATCAGCTGTACGAGCGCGACACCGATGCTTTGATGCGCCGCACCCGGACGCGGCCGCTGCCCGCCGGGCGCGTCGGGCCCACCGATGCGCTGGTGTTTGGCCTCGCGTTGGCAGCCGCCGGTCTCGCACTGCTCGCTGCGCGCGCCAACTGGCTGTCGGCGGGTCTGGCGCTGGCCACGCTCATCACCTACCTCGCGATCTACACGCCGATGAAGCGGCGCACGCCGTTGTCGACCATCGTCGGCGCGGTACCAGGGGCGCTGCCGGCCTTGATCGGCTGGACGGCGTCGCGCGGCAGCATCGACCTGAGCGGCGCAGCGCTGTTCGCGATCGTGTTCTGCTGGCAGCTGCCGCACTTCATGGCCATCGCGTGGCTCTACCGCGAGGATTACCGCAGGGCCGGGTTCCCGATGCTGCCGGTAATCGATCCTGACGGCAGGCGAGCCGGCAAGCAGGCGGTCTACTGGGGGTTCCTGTTGGTGCTCGCCAGCCTGGAGCCGGCGTTCAGCGGTCTCGCCGGCGGCGCCTACTTCGCCGTCGCCCTCGTCCTGGGGGTGGTGCTGTTCTGGCTCGCGCTGCGGTTCGCCTCGGCGCGCAACGAAGCAACGGCCCGCGCCCTGTTCTACGGCTCGATCACGTACCTCCCGCTGCTCTGGATCGCGATGATCGCGGACAAACGATAGCTGTCAGCCCTCAGCTTTTAGCCGTCAGCTCTCCGTTTCGGCGCCGAGGGTCTTTCGGCAGAGCTGAGAGCTGAAAGCCGAGAGCTGAAAGTTGAGAGTTGAAAGTTGAGAGTTTGACGACCTGATGATCTCCGTCCATGACCTGCCGGCCGTCAACGCCAGCTTGAACGCGCTGTCCGGCGTCCTC
>DATASG010000103.1:0-3424 GCA_036269295.1 Vicinamibacterales bacterium
CGCTTGGCGAGGACGTCGACCAGGTCTCGGTCGGCGCCCGGCAGCAGTCCCGGCGTCATTTCGACGACGGTCACGGCGCTGCCGAGCGCGGCGTAGACGCTGCCGAGCTCGAGCCCGATGTAGCCGCCGCCGACGACCAGCAGCGACGTCGGAATGTCCGGGAGATCCAGCGCCGCGGTCGAGTCCATCACCCGCGGATCGTCAACCTTCAGCATCGGTGGGATCGCCGGCAGAGATCCGGTCGCGAGCAGCGCGTGCTCGAACTGCACCGTCTCCTCGCCGCCCGCCGTCCGGTTCACCGTCAGCGTATGGGCGTCCACGATTGTGGCCCAGCCCTGGATGTAGTTCACCTTGCGATGCTTGGCGAGCTGACCGGTGCCGCTGGTCAGCCGTGTGACGACCTTGTCCTTGAACGCACGCAGCTGATCGAGGTTGACCCTCGGCTCGCCGAATTCGACGCCCCATGCTTTCGCCTGACGCGATTCGTCGATCAGCTTCGCGACGTGCAGCAGGGCCTTCGACGGGATGCAGCCGCGATAGACGCAGACTCCTCCCGGGTTCAGTTCAGGATCGACGAGCGCAACGCTCAGGCCAAGATCCGCGGCGAGAAACGCGGCCGAGTAACCTCCCGGGCCGCCGCCGACGACGACGAGTTGGACAGAAGTCATAACAGGTCTGGTAGGTCGGGTGGCCCATCAAGCCAACCGTATCTCACCCTTGCAGCGAAAGTAAGAACGGTTCCTCCAACGCTTGAGCGACCCAGCGAAGGAACCGGATGCCGTCGGCGCCGTCGATCACCCGGTGATCGTAGGAGAGCGAGAGCGGCAGCATGAAACGGGGCGCGAACTGGCCGGTCTCCTGGTCGTAGACCGGCTCCATGCGTGCCCGCGAGATGCCGAGGATGGCGACTTCCGGCGCGTTGACGATCGGCGTGAAGTAGGTGCCGCCGATGCCGCCGAGGTTCGAGATGCTGAAGCCGCCTCCCTGCATCTCCTCGAGCGCGATCTTGCGGCTGCGGGCCTTGTCGGACAGCTGCGCGATCTCCACCGACAGCTGCACGATGTTTTTCTGATCCGCGTCCCGGATCACCGGCACGAGCAGGCCCCGGTCGGTGTCCACGGCGATGCCGATGTTGACGTATTTCTTGAGGATGATTTCGTTGGCCGCCATGTCGACCGAGGCGTTGAACTGCGGGAACTTTCGCAGCGCGGCGGCGATCACCTTCACCGCGATCGACGTCACGGTCAGGTTGCCGCCGGCGGCCTCGACCTGCTTCGTGTACTTCTTGCGTAGCTCCTCGAGGCCAGTGATGTCGGCGAGATCGCACTGCGTCACGTGCGGCACCGTCGCCCACGCGGCGCTGAGATGTTCCGCCGTCTTGCGACGGACCGCGCGCATCGGTTGCCGCTCGACGCTGCCCCATCGGCTGAAATCGGGAAGCGCGACGCCGGCGGGCGCGCCGCCACGACCGGCGCCGCTCGTCACCAGCCGCTTGACATGCGCTTTCACGTCTTCGACCGAAATGCGGCCGTTGGGACCGGTGCCATGCACTTCGCTGATGTCGACACCCAGCTCCCGGGCAGTGCGCCGAACGGAGGGCGCCGCCGGCGCGGGGGGCGCTTCGGACGCCGCCGCTTCGGCCGCCGGACGCGCGCCGCGGGAGATGTCGACGACGTTGGTGCCGCGCGAGTCGCCGCCGGCCGCCGCCTGCGGCCCGACGTTCGAGTCCTTGACGCCCGCCTTGTCGGGCGCGGTGGACTGATCCTCGACCTCGACGTCGGGTTGTCCTTCCTCGGTCGAGTCCACCTTCTCGACGGTCTCGACCTTTTCGACGTTGTCGACCTTTTCGGCCTTCTCGACCCTCTCGGCCTTGGCTTTCGGCGCGTCTGCCTTCTTGCCTTCTTCCGCCTGCTGCCCGCCTTTGCCGTCGGGTGTGGGCTTGGGCGGAGCCGGCGCTCCGGCGCCCTCGCCGTAACTCAGGATCGCCTGGCCGACCTTGACCTTGTCGCCTGCCTTGACCTTGATCTCGGTGACGGTGCCGGCAAACGATGAAGGGACCTCGATGGTCGCCTTGTCGGTTTCGAGTTCGAGGACAGGCTGTTCCTTGGCGATCGTGTCACCGGCCTTGACCAGCACGCGCAGTACGTCGCCGGATTCAATCTGCTCGCCGAGCTCCGGTAGTGTGAAATCGGTCACGATTCAAGTCTCAACTGTGAACTCTCAAGTCTGAATACCCGGCCGTCCGCTGTGAGTTGAGCCGTGAGAGTTGAGCGCTGCTCAAGACACGGCCGGGTTGCTCTTCTCGGGATTGACGTTGTGCGCCTTGATCGCCTGATCCACGATCGACGCGTCGATCTTGCCGTCTCGCGCCAGCGCCGCCAGCGTCGCGACGATCACGTAGCGGTAGTCGACTTCGAAAAACTCACGCAGCGCGGCGCGGGTCTCGCTGCGCCCGAAGCCGTCCGTGCCGAGCACCGTCAGCGGCCGTGGCAGCCAACGGTCGATCGCGTCCGGCATCGCCTTCACGTAGTCGGACGCCGCAATCAGCACGCCCGGAGCGTCCTTGAGGCACTGCGCCACGTAGGGCAGGCGCGCCGGTTCCCCCGGGTGCAGCATATTCCAGCGCTCGGACGCGTGGCCGTCGCGATAGAGCTCGGTGTAGCTCGTCACGCTCCAGACATCAGCCGAGACGTCGTACTTGGACTCCAAGATCTCCTGCGCCTTGATCACTTCGGGCAGGATCGCGCCGCTGCCGAACAGCTGCGCGCGCAGCGCCGCCTGTGGCTTCGACGCGGCGCGGAACTTGTACATCCCTTTCAGGATGCCTTCCTTCGCGCCGTTGGGCATTTCCGGCATCGCGTACTGCTCGTTCATCACCGTCAGGTAGTAGAAGACGCTTTCCTGATCCACATACATCCGCCTGATGCCGTCCTCGATGATGACCGCGATCTCGTAGGCGAACGCCGGGTCGTAGCTGAGACAGTTCGGGAACGCCAGCGCGAACAGCTGGCTGTTGCCGTCCTGGTGCTGCAGCCCTTCGCCGGCCAGCGTCGTGCGCCCCGATGTGCCGCCGAGCAGGAAGCCGCGCGTGCGGGCGTCGCCCGCGGCCCAGATCAGGTCGCCGATGCGCTGGAAGCCGAACATCGAGTAATAAATGAAGAAAGGAATAGTGTTGACGCCGTGCGTCGCGTAGGCGGTGCCGGCGGCGATGAACGACGACATCGAACCGGCCTCGTTGATCCCTTCCTCGAGAATCTGGCCGTCCGACGCTTCCTTGTAATAAAGCAGCGTGTCCATGTCGACCGGCTCATAGGTCTGGCCGGCGTGCGAATAGATGCCGACCTGCCGGAACAGCGCCTCCATGCCGAAGGTGCGCGCTTCGTCCGGGACGATCGGGACGACCAGCTCGCCGATTTCCTTGTCG
>DATASG010000104.1:0-9642 GCA_036269295.1 Vicinamibacterales bacterium
CGCCGGCGCGCGTCAGTCACCATTTCTGTCATTCGTTTGCCAAAGTCGTCAGTGGCCGGGAACGACAGTTACATAAGCGACACGTAAGCATCATCTGTCTTCTCTGTCGTTCTCCGTTTCTCGTTTGCTCTGTGTGCTCCCGCTTCCTCCGCCTGCTCCGTTACCTGTAGGCTCGGCAGCAGCGGTTGAAGGGTGTGTACGTGCGCCTTGAACTCTTCAGAGAATCCACTCTTGATCTCCTGGTCTCCTGTTAAGGATCTCCTGGTCTCCTGTGAACCCTCACATGCGTTAGACCGAGCCGCCACCGCAAGGTGACAAGCCCGCGAGCGTTTCACCTCGCGAAGCCGCGGCCCTGCTCGAGCTCGCTGTGCGCGCAGGAGAGCAGAACGAGCGTCGATATATGATGGCTGGGTCTTGCCTGATTCCATGAAGAGAACGAATCTGATGTGGTTGAAACGCCTGATGGCGATGTGTGCGGTCCTGACGCTGCTGCCGACAGCGGGGTTCGCGCAGGATGCGGTGCCGGACACGCAACGCGAAGGCGTCGCGGACACGCATTCGGAACAGTCTGATGAACACCGCGACGAACACCGACGGATTCTCTGGATCATCCCGAACTACCGGAGCTCTCCGACGCTGAAGGACTACCTTCCGCTCACGCCAAAACAGAAGCTCTCGATCGCCACCCAGGATTCCCTCGATCCAGGCACGTTTGCGCTGGCCGCGCTCTTCGGCGCTTACGGAGAGTTGACGGCGGAGTCGCCGACCTTCGGTCACGGCGCCCGCGCCTACCCGCGCTATTACGTCTCTTCCTTGACCGACTTCGTCGTTGGAAATTTCATGACCGAGTCCATCTATCCAACGCTGCTCCGGCACGATCCGAGGTACTTTCGGCGGGGCACCGGCAGCGGCTGGAACAGGCTTGGATACGCCGTCGGTCAGATCGTGTGGACGCACACGGACGCGGGCGGCTCGGCGTTCAACGTCTCTGAGATCGTCGGCAACGCGACGGCGGTGGCGATCGGGAATGCGTACTATCCTGACAACCGGACGGTTTCGAGCAACGTCTCCAAGCTCGGTATTCAGATCGGGGTCGATGCCGTCGCCAACATCCTGAAGGAATTCGCGCCCGAGCTCGAGCAGCTGTTCTCACGACATTCCGCCAGCCGGCGCTGAATCGTCACCGCCGGCACAGTCGCAAGGGCCGGCGTTCAGTCAGCGCCGGAACTGGATCGGCGGCGTCATTGGCTCGCCCACTTCGGTGGCGCCGCGATCATCTGACGCGGCCGCTCGCTTCGGCCGTCTCCCGCCGCTACCCGTTGGGGTTGAACCGGTAACCCACCCACGGCTCGGTCACGAGAAACCTGGGGTTGGACGGATCCGGCTCGAGCTTCTTGCGCAGCTGCCCCATGAAGACGCGCAGGTATTCCGGCTGCTCCTGCGACGCCTCGCCCCACACCGCTTCGAGCAGGGTGCGGTGGGTGATGACCCGGTTGGGATGACGCGCCATGTAGACGAACAGCTCGAACTCCTTCGGCGTGAGGCGCACCTCGTTGCCGCGGGCGTGGACCCGTCGTCCCTCGAGGTCGACCCGGAACTCACCGACCTCGAACGACGTCATCTCGGTGTCGCCGCCGCTGCGCCGCAGCGCCGCGCGCACGCGCGCCAGCAACTCGTCGATCCCGAACGGCTTGGTGACGTAGTCGTCGGCGCCCGAATCGAGCGCCTCCACCTTCGTCCGCTCCTCGCCCTTCACCGAGAGCACGATGATCGGCACCGTCGACATCGCCCGGATCCGCTTGCACAGCTCGACGCCGTCCATGTGCGGCATGTAGAGATCGGTGATCACCAGCTCGGGACGGAACTCGGCGAAGTTCGACAGCGCCGCTTCCCCTTCCGACGCGGTACGGACCTGATAGCCCTGGCTGCTCAGTACCGTCCGCAACACCCGCGTAATCTGCGGCTCATCGTCTACGACCAGTACCCGTGACTTCTCCGCTGTGGCTGCCATCATGCCGTCCTCTCGGTTCTCAAGTTTCTATCGGTGCTCGGTGTGCTCATTGGGCTCGGGGCGTTCACGGCGCTCGGTAGGTTCTCGGTGATCGTGGTGCTCGCGGTGCTCGAGGCGCTCTCGGAGCTGGGAGGCTGGTCAGTGCTCAGTTCCAGGTTTTCCGTCAGTTCTAAGTTTTCAGTTCTGAGTTCTGAGTTCTCAGTTCTGAGTTCGTCCCCCGCGACCGGCAACGTCATGACCACAAGCGTGCCGCAGCCGGAACCGGCGGTCTCCACCCAGATCCGTCCGCCTTGCGTTTCGACCAGCCGCCGCGCGATCGGCAGGCCGAGGCCGATGCCGCCGCGGTTCGGATCGTGCGACTCGCGCGCCGGGACGCGAAAAAACTTCTCGAAAACGCGCTCGCGCAGGTGATCCGGAATGCCCGGGCCTTCGTCCGACACCCCGATCCGCACGCTGTGTTCACCTTCGCGCCCCGTTCTCACCAGGATGGTCGTGCCCGCCGGCGCGTATTTGCTCGCGTTGTCGAGCAGGATGTAGATCACTTCGGTCATCGACGCGGCATCCACCGATACCGCCGGGATCGCCTCATCCATCGAGACGACGACGCGATGATCGCGGGTCACCGTTTCCGCCCTGCTCAACCCGGAGCGCACCAGCTCGTCGACGTCGATCGCGCGCAGGTGAATCGGCTGCGGTGGCGCCGCCTCGCCCGAGGTCGAGAGTCCCTCGATGAAGCGGTTCAGGCGATCGGACTCCTCGTCGATCACCTGCAGCAGCTCGCGGCGCCCCTCGGTCGACAGCTCGGACACCGGGCTCCACGTGCCGCTGCGAATCAGCGCCGTCACCGCCGCCTTGATCGAGGTCAGCGGCGTGCGCAGGTTGTGGGTGAGCGCGTCGAGCAGCGCCGCCTTCAGCTGCTCGTTGCGGCGCGCCGCTTCGGCTTCGCTGGCGCGCTCGAACGCGGCCTGTAGTTCCTGATACAGCCGCTCGATCTCCGCCCGGCCGGCCTGCGCCTCCGCCGCGCGCCGCTCCGCCCGCGACGCCAGCTCACCCGCGATCACGGCGGTCACGGTGAAGGTGACAAACGCGATCCAGTCCTCGGGGTCTTCGATGCCGAAGCCGGCCGGCGGCAGGAAATAGTAGGAATACGCGCCCGCCCCGGTGGCGGCTGAGACCAGCGCCGGACCGGTGCCCCACAGCCGGGCGACCACGACGACGTCGAGGAGCAGGATGGGAGCGGCGATACCGGCGTAGCTGACCGACAGCAGCCGCAGCACGATCACGATCGGCGCCACCGTCGCCGCCGCGGCGAGGTACCTCAGCCACCTCATGATCCCGATTATGGCTCGCCGCCCTGGCATAAGCACAGCAACAGATTCCTTACGAAGACGCCTGCAGACGCCCCGAGGAAACACGTGCTCTGCGCTCTTTGCGGTCTCCGCGATTCCATCTTTTTCGTGCTCGACCGCGCGAACCCCTCTTGCCCTTCCAGCCCCTCCTGCCCTTCCAACCCTCCCCCCTTTTGGACTAAAGTAGAACCGTGGTTCAATCTTCGAACCGTCGTTCGATCCGTGCCGATGCCCGGCGGATGGCGATCATCAGCGCCGGAGCGCGGGTCTTTCGCGCCCGCGGCTTCGCCGCCGCCGGCATGCGCGACATCGCCTCGTCCGCCGATCTTTCCCTCGGCAACCTGTATCACTATTTCCGCGGCAAGGACGAGCTCCTCTTCTTCTGCCAGGACCGCGCCGCGGACCGGCTGCTCGAGGCGCTGGCCGCCGCCCGCAAGGATCGGCGGCCGCTGCGCCTGCGGCTGCGCGAGCTCGCCGTCGCCCACGTCCTCTGCCTGCTCGACGAAGTCGAGGGATCGGCGGCCCATCTCGAAGTCGACGCCCTCCCTCCTCGCCTTCGCGCCCGCATTGTCGCCAAGCGCGATCGTTACGAGCGCGGCGTCCGCGCCCTCGTCACCGCCGGCGTGCGCGCCGGGAGCCTGCGCGCCGCCGACCCGACGATTGCCACTCGCGCCTTCCTCGGCGCGCTGAACTGGACCGCGCACTGGTTCCGGCCCGAAGGTCCGCAATCGACCAGGCAGGTCGCCGAGCACGTGGCCGACTATGCCGTTGCCGGCCTCGCCAATCCGTAATCACCGCCAGCCAATCCCCGATATGGCCAACACCAACCTGACGTTCACCCTCAACGGCGAAGCGACCGAAGTGGCGTTCGCGCCGTACAAGACCCTCCTGGAGGTGCTGCGCGAGGACCTGAATCTCTGCGGCACCAAGCACGGCTGCGAGCTCGGCGAGTGCGGCGCCTGCGCCGTGTTGCTGGACGGCCAGCCCGTGCTCTCGTGCCTGGTTCTCGGCGTCGAGTGCGGCGGCCGCCGCGTCTTGACCGTTGAAGGGCTGGTCACCGACGGCCGCCTCCACCCGCTGCAGGAGACCTTCGCCGACCTCGGCGCCGCGCAGTGTGGCTACTGCACTCCGGCGTTCCTGGTCACCGCCAAGGCGCTCCTCGACGAGCACGCCAACCCGACGCGCCATCAGATCCGCGAGGCGCTCGCCGGCTGCCTCTGCCGCTGTACCGGTTACCAGCAGATCTTCGAGGCCGTGGAAGCGGCGATTGCAGGTCCGAGGTGAGGATCATCGGCGTTCCGCGTCGCCGCGTCGACGGCCGCGCCAAGGTCACCGGGCAGACCAGGTTCGCAGACGATGTGATGCTGCCCCGGATGGTGCATTGCAAGCTGCTACGCTCGACCCTGCCGCACGCGCGGATCGTGCGGATCGACGTATCGCGCGCGCGCGCGCGGCCCGGCGTGCACCTCGTCCTCACCGGCAGGGACTTCCCGATCTCCTACGGCATTCTTCCGGTCAGCCAGGACGAACACGCGCTCGCGGTCGATCGCGTCCGCTTCGTCGGCGATCCCGTTGCCGCCGTCATCGCCTGCGACGAGCTGACCGCGTTCGAAGCGCTCGACTTCATCGACGTCGAGTACGAGCCGCTGCGCACCTACGCTGAACCCGAGGAGAGCCTCGCCTTTCCCGAGCCCCGCATCCACGACTACGGCGATTCCGGCAACATCCACAAGGCGGTGTCGCTCCGCTTCGGCGACGTCGAGCAGGCGTTCGCCGACGCCGATCGCGTGTTCGAGGACACGTTCTTTTATCAGGGCAACACCCACCTGCCGATCGAGCAGCACGCCGCGATCGCAGCCAGGGATCCCGACGGCAAGCTGGTGCTCTGGTCGAGCACGCAAACGCCGCACTATGTCCACCGCGCCCTCGCCAGGGCACTGGCGATCCCGGCGGCGCAGATCCGCGTCATCGCCACCCCCAACGGCGGCGGCTTCGGCGGCAAGAGCGATCCGTTCAACCACGAGATGGTGGTCGCCAGGGCGGCCTTGATGCTCGACCGCCCCGTGAAGATCTGCCTCACCCGCGAGGAGGTCTTCTACTGCCACCGCGGGCGGCATCCTGTGCTGATGACCTTCAAGACCGGTGTGAGGCTGGACGGCACCATCACCGGTATGCACGTCAAGACCCTGCTCGACGGCGGCGCCTATGGATCGTACGGTGTCGCCAGCACGTTCTACACTGGCGCGCTGCAGACCGTCACTTATCACATCCCGGCCTATCACTTCGAAGGCTGCCGCGTCTTCACCAACAAGCCGCCGTGCGGCCCGAAACGCGGCCACGGCACGCCGCAGAGTCGCTTCGGCCAGGAGATTCAGCTCGACAAGATCGCCGAGTCGCTGGCGATCGATCCCGCCGTGCTCCGTCTGCGGATCGTCGAGCAGCCTGAGACGCTGACCGCGAACTACCTGCGCGTCGGCACCATCGGCCTTGCCGAATGCGTCCATCGCGTCACCCGCGCCGCCGACTGGCAGAACAAGTTCCGCAAGCTGCCGCACGGCCGCGGCGTCGGCATCGCCTGCTCGTCGTACCTGTCCGGCGCCGGCCTGCCGATCTACTACAACGACATGCCGCACTCCGGCGTGCAGCTGAAGCTCGACCGCAGCGGCGGCGTCACCGCGTTCTGCGGCGCCACCGAGATCGGCCAGGGGTCCGACGATGTGCTGGTCGCATGCGTGGCCGAGATCCTGGGCATCGAGCCGATCGACATCCGTGCGGTGACCGGCGATACCGATCTCACGCCGGTCGATCTCGGCTCCTACTCCAGCCGCGTCACGCTGATGATGGGCAACGCCGCGATCCAGGCGGCAGAGCGCGCGCGCGATCTGCTCGCCGAGGCGGTGTCGAAGAAGCTGTCCGTGCCCAGAGATCGGCTGGTCTTCGCCGACCGCCGCGTCTTCGACACTGAGAACGCCGGCACCGGCGTCGCCTTCTCCGAGGCGGTGTGCCTCGCCGAAGCGATGTTCGGCACCATCGGCTCGACCGGCTCGTACACCCCGCCGCGCTCCGCCGCGAGATTCAAAGGTGGCGGCGTCGGCCCTTCCCCCACCTACTCCTACTCTGCCGCGATCGTCGAGGTCGACGTCGATCCGTCGTCCGGCTGGATCCAGGTGCCGCGCGTCTGGATCGCGCACGACATCGGCCGCGCCCTCAACCCGACGCTGGTGCGCGGGCAGGTCGAGGGCAGCGTCTACATGGCGATCGGCGAGGCGTTGATGGAGGAGCAGACGTTCCGTCGCCTGCCAGCCAGGTTGTCGCACGCGCTGGTGCACAAGTTCCCGTCGATGCTCGAGTACAAGAGCCCCACCACGCTCGACATGCCCGAGGTGTTCACCGAGCTGGTCGAGAACCCCGATCCGCGAGGGCCGTTCGGCGCCAAGGAGGTCGGCCAGGGACCGCTGTTGCCGGTGATGCCGGCGGTGGCCAACGCGGTTTACGACGCCATCGGCGTGCGCATCGACGAGGTGCCGATCACGCCCGAGAAGATCCTGACGGCGCTCGACGCCCGGGCGGCCGGCAAGGCCCCGCGCTACGGCCCGACCCGCTTCCCCGATGTCCCGTACCCGGAACCACTCGACGTCCCCCCGCCTTGGGACGGAGGCGATGGGAAAGCCGCGAGCCTGCCGCGCCGCAGCTCGCAACCCGATCGCGCGAGCGAAGGCGGGGTGCGGCGATGATGCGGCTGCCGCATTTCCAGTACCATTCGCCGCGCACCGTGCGCGAAGCCGCGGAGCTGCTCGCCGAGCCGGGCGGGGCGATGCTCGTTGCCGGCGGCACCGATCTGCTGCCGAACATGAAGCGCCGCCAGCAGGTGCCGACGACGCTCATCGGGCTGCGGCGCGTCGCGGAGCTTCGTGCTATCGCACGTAGTGCGGTCCCGTATGGCGGCGGCCTGACGATCGGCGCCGGCGTCACCTTGACCGAGCTCGTGCGTCACTCTCTCGTTCGAGAATCGTATCGGGCCCTCTGGCAAGCGGCGTCCCAGGTGGCGACGCCGCACCTGCGCAACATGGGCACGCTCGGCGGCAACCTCTGCCTCGACACGCGCTGCAACTACTACGACCAGAACTACGAGTGGCGCAAGGCGATCGACTTCTGCATGAAAAAGGACGGCGCGACCTGCTGGGTCGCCACCTCAAGCCCGAAGTGCCTGGCGGTGTCCTCCACCGATACCGCACCGGCGTTGCTGGCGCTCGGCGCGCGCGTCACGTTGGTGTCCGCAAACGCGACGCGCGATGTGGACGCATCGGCTCTCTACCGAAACGACGGCATTCACTACCTGACGCGGCGTCCAGACGAGATCCTCACCGCCGTGCATATCCCGCCGATGGACCGCTGGCGCAGCGTTTACTGGAAGCTGCGCCGCCGCGGCTCCTTCGATTTCCCGGTGCTGTCGGTGGCCGCCGCCGTCAAGCTCGGCGAGGACGGCACGGTCGAAGCGGCGCGAATCATCCTCGGCGCCGTCTCCTCGCGCCCGATCGACGCCGCCGCGGCGGCGGCCGCCGTCACCGGGCAGCGGCTGACGGACGAGGTCATCGCCCAGGCCGCCGACGCCGCGGCGAAGCCGGCCAAGCCGATGGACAACACCGATTTCGATCTCACCTGGCGCAAGCGCGTGATGAAGGACGTGGTGACCTGCGCGCTGCGGGAGCTGCGCGGCGACGACGTGCGGGAGTGGCGCCGGAAGCTCTCGAAGCTGATCTTGTAGGGTGCCTCAGTGGCATCAGTAGCCGCCGGGCGCCGCCGCCGTCTGCTCTCCCCGCGACTGCTGCACGATCTTGACACCCGCGCTCGCGCCAACCCGCGTCGCGCCCGCCGCAATCATCGCCTTCATCGCGTCGAGGTCGCGCACGCCCCCGGCCGCTTTCACCCCCATCTCGGCGCCCACGACCCGGCGCATCAACGCGACGTCCGCCACGGTCGCGCCGCCCGACGCGAAGCCTGTGGAGGTCTTGACGTAGTCCGCGCCCGCCGCCTTCGCCAGCGTGGACGCCGTCACTTTCTCATCGTCCGTGAGCAGCGCCGCCTCGATGATCACCTTGCTCAGCGCGCCCGCTTCCCGGCACACCGTCGTCACCGCCTGGATGTCGCTCTCGACCACCCGGAGGTCGCCGGATTTGAGCGCACCGATGTTGATCACCATGTCGATCTCGCGCGCGCCGTCGAAGATCGCCCGGCGTGTCTCGTAGCCTTTCACGTCCGCCGTCGTGGCGCCCAGCGGGAAGCCGACGACGGAGCAGACGCCGACCCCGCTTCCCGAGAGCAGCCGCGCCGCGGTCGCAACCCACGTCGGGTTGACGCACACCGTGGCGAACTTGAACTGCGCCGCCTCGCGGCACAGCGCCTCGATCTCCTGCCGCGTGGCATCCGGCTTGAGCAGGGTGTGATCGATCATCGACGCGACCCCGGCCGGCGCGCCGCCGCCCGCGTAGATGCCGACCCGGCTCGCGCCTGCCTCCAGCACGCCCCGCAGGCGATCCGGACAGCAGTCGTCGAGCACCGCATGACACGCGCACCGCCCTTGCGGCTGCCGCGCCGCCATGGCCGGCATCAGCTCGCTGACGATGGTGTCGATCAGTCTCTGCAGCTCGTCTCGAGTCATGCGCTTTTCAGCTGTCAGCGTTCAGCTCTCGGCCGTCAGTAGCCGCTCGTGGTGGACGCCGCATTCCAAATTCCTAATTCCTAATTCCTAATTCCTAGCCCCTGTCTTCCAACGCCCGAATCTTGGCGAGCCGCGCGATGTACCGGGCTTCCCTCATCGGCGTCGTCAACCAGATCGCCACGATCGCCCTGGCCTCGTCCGGGCTCACCAGCGTCGCGCCCAGCGTCAGCACGTTGCAGCCGTTGTGCTCTCGAGCATAGCGCGCGATCGTCTCCGTCGTCGCCATCACCGCGCGGATCCCTTTCACCTTGTTCGCGGCGATCGCCGAGCCGAGCCCGGCGCCGTCGATGACGATGCCGGCGTCGGCTTCGCGGCGGGCAACGGCGTCCGCCACCGACGCGGCGATATCAGGATAGTCGACCGCGTCCGGTCCGTCAGTACCCAGATCCTGGACCGCCAGCCCGCGGCCGCGCAGGAGCTCGACCAGGGTCTTCCGTAGCGTGATTCCGGTGTGATCGCTGGCGATCGCGACCGTCCGGATATCGGCCTTCGGCACCAGGCTTGCCGCGTCGGCGCTGGCGCGCCCCTCGTGGACCAGCGTGACCCGGCGCTCCCGCAGCGTG
>DATASG010000105.1:0-24629 GCA_036269295.1 Vicinamibacterales bacterium
AGGCGGGCGCCGCGCTGCTCGCGACCAGGCGCCGCGATGTCCGGCTGGTCGTGGTCGATGGACGGCCGCAGGTCGGCGATCCCGAGTTCGCCGCCGTCTTTCGGGCGCGAAGGATCATGGCCCGCGCGCTGCGGGTCGACACCACGCCGAAGCTGGCTGATTCGGGTCTGGTTCGGCGCGTCGCAGGATGTCCCATCGTCGAGCCTGGAGTGTCGGCCGCATGACGCGCATGACGCCGGCGCCGCTGGCGCGCATCGCGCGGCTGAGCGCGGCGTTTCTGGGGTCGAACCTCGCACGCGCCGCGATCGGCTTCGGTGCGTCGTTCGCGCTGGGACGCGGCCTCGGCGCCGAGCGCTTCGGCCGCTGGATCTTCTGCACGGCGTGGGCGTCGACGCTCACGGTGATCGTCGATCTCGGCTTCGGCGTGCTGTTGACCCGAGACGGCGCGCGCGCGGAGGCGGAGCCAGGCCGCCTCCTGAGCGGCGCCCTGGCGCTGCGACTGGCGGTTGCCTTGCCGCTTGCCGTGCTGCTCTATGCCGGAGCGCGGTATCTGTCGCCCGATGGGGAGACGAGCGCCGGGCTTCGCGTCGCGGCGCTGCTCGGCTGTGCAGGGGCGATGTACGGATGCTTTGGCGCGCTCTTCCGATCGCAGCCGCGATGGCTGCCGGCCGTCCTGGCGGTCGAGACCGGATGGCTGTTCATTCAGTTGATCGCGACGGTGGCGATCGTCCGGGGCGGATGGGCAGGAGGGGCGGCGGGAGGGGCAGGACAGGCTGGATCTGAGCTGGTGTCGCTGATGACGCTCGCGCTTGTCATTCAGCTCGCGCAGATCGGGACCGCTGTCGTCTGCTGGAGCGCCGTGTTCGGCGAGCGCGGCCGCGTGCACATGCCGTCTCGCGACACGCTTGCCACGCTCCTTCGGCGCGCGTTCCCGTTCGCAGCCTCCGGCATCGTCGCCAACGTACAGACACGCGTCGGTCCGTTGATGCTCGGGTATCTGTCGACGCCGTCCGAGCTCGGGCTGTTCGCTGCGGCATCTCGGTTTGGCACCGTCGCGCGTCTCGCGCCGCAGGCGGTGTTCGCGGGCGCGCTGCCAGTGCTCGCTCACGAGCATGGACGCGATCGCGCGTCGGCCGAGCGCGTCTTCCACTCCCTCGACTCGATGCTGCTGTTGGTCGCGGCGGCCGCCGCAATCGGGGGCGCCCTGTTCGCGGCGCCGCTCCTTCGCCTCGTCTACGGTCCGGCTTTCACAGCCGCGGCCCCCTCGCTGATATGGGTGAGCGTCGGCCTAATCCCGTTGCTGAGCAACTCCGGACGGAAGGTCTTTCTGTATGCTTCCGGCAGGGAAGCGCTCGCAGTCCGTTGGAGCGCCTTCGCGCTCCTGGTACAGCTGTGTTCGGGCGTTGTGCTCATCCAGGCTCTGGGCAGCACGGGCGCCGCAATCAGCATCGCGGCCGGCGAGGCGATCACCTGGTGGCCGCTGCGTCGGATAAGCCCCCTGCACCTCGAGCACCCTGAGCACCCCGAGAACCTTCAAACCGCCTTCCGCGCAACCTCATCGTAGATTCGCTCGAACTGCGCCGCGGTCCAGTCGGCGTCGTGGAGGAGCGTCCACTCGCGCGCAGCTGATGCCAGGCGTGCCCGCCGCGACGGGTCACCCAGCAGATCGGCGATCGCATTCGCCAGCGCGTCTGAATCCTGGACCGGTACCCCGATCGCCCGATCGGGATGCCAATCCGCTATATGTCCGACCGACGTCCCGACCGTAGCCAGGCCGCTCGCCGCAGCTTCCAGGACGACGACCGCCGCCGCCTCATGACGTGACGACACGATGTGCAGGTGCGCGCGCGCGTAGAAGGCCGCCAGCCGATCGGTCGGCTGAAATCCATGGAACGTCAGCCGGGACTCGAGCTGTAACGCTCGCGCGAGCTCCTGAACACGGCCATGAAGCGTGTCTTCGCCGACGATGTCGAGATGGACGTCGAGGCCGCGTCGAGCGAGACGAGCCAGCGCGTCGAGCAGCGTCGGATAGTCTTTCACCGCGTTGACGCTGGCCACGCGCAGCAGTCGCCACGGAGGGCCCTCAACCCGCGCGACCAGGGGAAAGTGGCCGGTGTCGATGCCGATCGGCACGACCGCCACGCCCGGGGTTCCGGTGCCGTAGTGCGACATCATGCCTGACATGTAGGTGGTCGAAACGGTGACCCGCGAGGTAGCGCCAAGCGCAACGGCGACGGCGCGTCGATCGATCCAGCGCCGTTGCAGACCGTAGCCGATGTCGTCGATCGACGCCAGCTCGCCGCTATCGAGGGTAACGACGAGCGGGACGCCAAGGCGCCGCGCGATGGGCGCGCACACGATCGCCGGCAGTCCCTGGTAGGCGTGGAGCAGATCGAGCCGGCCGCACGCTTCGATCGCGTCCGCCAGCCGCCGGCGCTGGCGGCTTCGGCGCAGGCCAGGCGGGCCGTCGACGCGCCCGATATCGTGCACGGTCGCCCCGAGCAGCGGATAGCTGCAAGGTTCGGGATAATACTGAAGAACGAACGCATGCACCTCGTGCCGGCGCGCGAGGCGCTCGACGAGCCACAGCAGGGTCGGCGTGACGCGCTCGCGTCCGGAGCGATCGAGGCCGCCGGAGACAACGAGTCCGATGCGCATGCGGGTCAAGCATCTCACGAGGGGGAACCGTGAAGCAGATCGTCAGGCTCTTGATCGCAGTCGCGTGCGCGACGATGGCGGTACGGCCGGCCGCGGCCCAGCGCCGCACGCTCGACATCTACTTCATCGACGTCGAAGGCGGTCAGGCGACCCTGGTGGTGACTCCCACCGGAGAGTCGCTCTTGATCGATGCCGGGTTCGCCAGCGACGGCACCTTCGCGTCTGTGCCTGGGAATCCGGCCAAGGCGCGCGACGCCAACCGGGTTCTCGAGGCGGCCCGGGCGGCCGGCGTCAGCGCGATCGACTACCTGCTGTTGACGCACTTTCACGCCGATCACGACGGCGCCATCCCTGAGCTGTCGCACCTGATTCCGATCCGGACCTTCGTCGACCACGGCACGCCAGGGCCGCACGCGGAGGAGCGTGTCCCAGGGACCCAGGCGGCCTTCGACGCCTACGCCCGCGTGCGCGCGGGCGGTAAACATCTGATGCCCAGGCCCGGCGACCGGATTCCGTTGAAGGGGGTCGAGACGATCGTTGTCAGCGCCGCGGGTGAGACCCTCCAGAAACCGCTCCCTGGCGCCGGCAGGGCGAACGCCGCCTGCAGTGCGAGCGCGCCGGCGGCGCAGGAGCCGTCGGAGAATCCGCGCTCGAGCGGAGTGCGCCTGCGCTTTGGACGGTTCACGTTTCTCGATGTCGGCGATCTTAGCGGTGCGCCGCTCAGATCGCTGGTCTGCCCGACCAACATGATCGGCCCGACCGATCTGTATCTCGTCGCGCATCACGGCGGCCCTGACGCGGCCGATCGCGCGACGTTTGCCGCCATGGCGCCGCGCGTCGCCATCCTCAACAACGGCGTGAAGAAGGGCGGATCGCCCGAAGTGCTCGCGGCGCTGCATCAGGCGCCCGGACTCGAGGACGCCTGGCAGCTGCACCGATCGCTGCCGCCCGGCGCTCGCTTCTTCAACGACGATCGCGTCGCGAACCTCGACGAATCGACGTCGTACTGGATCAAGGTCAGCGCGAAGAGCGACGGGTCGTTCGTGGTGACCAACGGCCGGACCGGGGCGACGAAAGCCTATGGCGCGCCGGCCGGCGTGAGCCGGCCAATCGCGGCGGCGGTCCCGCAGTAGATCGCGCCGTCAGGTCCGACGGCGACCAGACCGATGGCTGACGCGGTGCCGTCGTCGAACGCTGGTGTCGGTGACGAAGGACGCGAGCTCGAGCGCATGGGCGCCGGCCGTCGGCGGCGGTAGTCGCGCGGTGCAGGAAAACCCGGCGCCGGCGCGATAGAATTCCCCGATCGCTAGTGCGTCATCGAATACAGCAGTGTGTCGATGCCGAAAGCGTAGCCGGCGCCGGCAAAGCGCTCGAAGTACTCTCTGCTTTCGCCTTCACGCTCGAAGGCGTCACCGAAGTCGGTGTTGTGGGTCATGACAACGAGGATGCGGCCGTCGCGGTCAGAGACCGCGCGCACGTGAGGCTCCGCGCTGTCCGGCCCGCGCTCGGAGGTGCCGCCACCCGATCGATACCAGTAGCTGATTCCCGGGATTTGCGGGATGGCCTTCACGTCGTAGAGAACGTGGAAGAGAGGGTGATCGAGCGCTACGTCCGTCAGTGGATATTCGCCCGAAGGCAGCGCCTTGCGCAGTTCGACGATCCAGTGCTCGAACGCATAGTCGCCCCAGAAGTCGTCCGCCCAGAGGAAGCCGCCCTTTTGGAGGTAGGTCCGGAGTCCGGCCGCCTCGGCATCGTCGAAATAGGTGCCGCCCGGTTCGGTCATCATGATGAACGGGCAGTGCGACAACCGCTTTGTGTCGGTCAGCGGAATGACGACGTGGTTCCACTCGCCGGCGGTGGTGCGGCTGACGCTCGTGCGGGTCAGCTCCGACAGACGGAAGGAGAGGTTTTCGTCCGCGCGCGGCCAGTCGACCGACCAGCCGGCTCCGTCGCCGTTCGACGCGTTGCGAAACATGATGCGGCAGAACATGAACGCGCCGTCGTAGTTGGGATTGACGATCGACTCGATGCCGCGGCCGAAGCGTCCACCGCCGCGCCGCTGCTCAAACCGGGCTTCGGCGCCAGACGCCAGCGATGCTGCGACGATGACAGCAACGGCGACGCTGCGCATGATGGCTCCCAGCGCTACTTCCGGTTGTAGTACACGGCGTCGACCGGGATCTTGGCACCGGCGTAGTCGCGCGACTTGAAGGGATACCCGGGCCTCGGCTTCGAGGTGATGAACCGGGCGACCTGCTGCGCTTCTTCATCGGTGAGGCTGCCAGGGTTGAGGTACGGCATCGAATAGCGAATGATACCGGCCAGCGTATAGACGCGGGCGGCGCCGGCGCCATCGTTCCACGAGCCGTCGCCCCACAGCGGGCCGGCTTTCTTGTCGCCGATCTGCACGCCCTGGCCGTCTGGGCCGTGGCACGACGTGCAGCGTTCACTGTAGAGGCCCTCACCGGCCTTGACGTCGAGCTTGGCGACGGGAATCAGCTTATCCGCCGCGATCGCGTTCCGGTTGCGCCACGCCGGGTTGGCGCCGACCGGGTAGCCGCGGCCGAGCCAGGTCAGGTAGGCGGTGACGGCAAGCACCTCCTTCGAGTCCGGCGCCGGGAGCGCCTCGGTACCATGCCCGGTCGCGTTCTCGCTGCGCAGGAAACAGTCGACGACACGATCCTGAAGGCTGATCAGGCGGGCGGCGCGGTTGTTGTACTCGGGGAACATGCCGGTGATGCCGACCAGCGGCAGCGCGCGCTCGCGCTGGCCGGCGTTGAGATGGCAGTTCGCGCACGCGACGCGGCCGCCGGTCAGGCCCGGCGCTTCGTGCGGCGTGTCGACGAAGATGCGGTAACCCAGCTTGATCTGATCGGCGAGCTTCGAGTCGAGCGCCGCGTCCCTGGTTGGATCCTGCGGGATCTGCCACGCCGTCACCATCGTCGTGCTCGCCGGAATCAGCGGGCTCGACGGAGCAGGCTTCGCGCACGAAACGGTGGTCACTGCGAGGAGGGTTGCGACGATCGTTCGCACAAGAAGGATTATAGATGGCGCGTCAATTCTGGCGGGTGCGCCGCAGGGACGGGATCCGCGGGGTCGGGCCAGAGGACCCTCGAGAGATAGTGCAGCGCGATGCCGGCGCCCCAGCGGTTCGGCGCGGTCCAGACCAGCAGCACGCCGAGCGCGAGGAACGTCAGCACGCCGAGCACCTGATGGGAGCGGCCGATGCCGAAGTAGATCATCGCGACGATCGCGGCTATCGGCAGGCGGTCGCCGATAATCGTGAACGCCCATGTGTCGCCCGGGTTGCGCTCGTAGACGAGGCCGCAGACGGGGCACCGTTCGAGGTGATGCGACCACCCCTCGAACAGCGGCCCCTGACCGCAGTGCGGGCAGCGCTTCGAGAGGCCGCGACCGATCGCCGTCAGGACGAGATCGCGGCTCACATCGTTATTGCACGCTGTTCAGCGTGACCTCGAAGACGAGCGTGGCGTTGACGGGAATGATGCTGCCGCCTGGCGGACTGGCGCCGTACGCCAGCTCCGGCGGAATGACCACGCGCCGCTGGCCGCCGACTTTCATGCCGAGCACTCCCTGCGAAAATCCCTGAATCACGCTGGTCCCGCCGACGACGAAGACGATCGGGCCCGGGCCGGGGTCGAACGACGCGCCTTTGCCGTTGGGCTTGCTGGAGTCGTACAGCCACCCGGCATAGGTCACGCTCACGGTGTTGCCGGTCGCGGCTGTTGCCCCGGCCCCAACGGCGAGATCGGTGATCGTGAACACGCCGACCGACGTGCTCGACGCCGAAGTCGAATTGGCGCTACCGCAGCCGGCCGCGGCCAGCAGGGCCATCAAGAGACTCGCTCGCTTCATCAACGTTTCAGTCTCCAGGGAATTCAGTCAGGCGTCCTTGAGTGTAATACGGGAGTTCGATGTCGATAGACGAGGCCTCTACGAGGCGCCGCCGGGAGGGGACTGCGGCACCGCGATCACGCGAGCCGACTGGTCGAACCGCCCGGCGTTCCTCGTCTACCAGGCGTTTATCCGGCAGCAGCCCCACGGCCACCAGGGCCCTGGGCCACCATCCTCTACGGCCGTATTCCCTCGATCCGCTCGTCGATCGACACGGCCCAGTCGACGTTGGCCGATTCGATGGTGATATAGAACCACCGCGGCCGCTCCGCGGCGACCTCCTCGGTGCCGCCGCCTTCGCCGCGCGCGTCGATCGCTTCTATGATCTCGCGGCCGCTGTCGCCGCTGCGGAACACCACGCGCAGGCGGCCGCCGCCCGCCGGCGCCTCCTTCGCCGCCTTCCAGTGGACACGAAAGCCACCGCTGTCGCTGGTGAATGTCTCCGTCTGCTTGTCACCGCGGCCAGACCAGCTCCCGATCGGTTTCCACGCCACGACCTGTTCGTGCGCCGATTGGGGGCGGGGCGCATCGGATCGGCAGGCCGCAAGCAGCAGCAGCGCGGCCAGCGCGTGTTCCGGCTTCCAAATCGCCTTGAACCGGCGCATCATTCCGTCGAAGATGTTACTGCACGATTTCCGTCACGCGCTGCGCACCCTGTTTCATGCTCCCGGCCTGACGGCGCTGGTCATCGCGTCGCTCGCTATCGGCATCGGCGCGAACACCGCGATGTTCAGTGTCGCCAACGCGCTGCTGCTGAAGCCGCTGCCGTATCCCGATCCGGATCACCTGGCGATCCTTTGGCTGCGCTCGCCAGGGGTCAACATCCCGCAAGACTGGCCGTCACCGGGTCAGTACATCGATCTCCAAGCGGAGAATCACTCGTTCCAGGAAATGTCCATTTCGCAGGGACGCAGCGGCACGCTGCTCGGGGTGGAGCAACCGGAGCAGGTCGAAGCTCTACGCACCTCCTCGAGCCTGTTTCACCTGCTGGGTGCCACGCCCCTCTACGGTCGTCTGTTGCTCGCTGAGGACGACACGCCGGGGAAAGGGCAGGTCGTCATCCTGAGCCACGCGTTCTGGAAGCGGCTGTTCAACGCCGACCCCGGCGTGATCGGCCGCGTCATCACGCTGAACGGCTTCGGAGACAGCCCCGATGGCAGCAATCAGTACACGGTGGTGGGCATCCTGCGCCCTGGGTTCGTGTTGAACGACGAAGTGATGCCGACCGTGGCCAGCATCACGCGGATGGACGTCTTCCTGCCGCTTCCGTTCGGAGCCGACGCCGTTCGCCGGCGAGGCGATGAGAACTACAACCTGATGGCCCGCCTCAAGACCGGCGTGACGATGGAACAGGCGCAGGCGGACGTGAGCGTGATCGCCGGCCACATCCGAGACAAGGACAAGCGCGACAAGACCTTCACGATCAGCGTCGTCTCGCTGGCCGATCAGGTGGTCGGCGACGTGCGCCGCGGCCTGCTGGTCCTGCTCGGTTCCGTCGCCATGGTGCTCCTGATCGCCTGCGCCAACGTCGCCAACCTGCTGCTCGCGCGCGCGAGCGGACGCCACCGCGAAATCGCCATCCGCGCAGCGCTCGGCGCTGGGCGGCACCGGCTGGTGCGGCAGTTGCTGACCGAGAGCGTGCTGCTCGGCCTGAGCGGCGGCGCCGCCGGGCTGTTTATCGCCGAGGCCGCGATTGCCGTCCTGCGCGCGGTTAAACCGGGCAACATCCCGCGGGCCGGCTCGATTGCGATCGACGGCAGCGTGCTCGCCTTCACCTTCGTCGTCTCGGTGGCCACCGGCATCGTCTTCGGTCTCGCGCCCGCATTTCGAGCGGCGAGCCTCGACTTGAACGCGGCCCTCAAGAGTGGCGGCCGCGGCGGGCATGACGATGCAGGCTTCGGGACCTCCCGGCGAAAGCTGCGCAGCCTGCTCGTCGTGTCGGAGGTCGCCTTCGCGCTGATGCTCTTGATCGGGGCCAGCCTCTTGGTCCGCAGCTTCGTGCGCCTGCAGGAGGTATCGCCTGGCTTCGACGTCGAGAACGTCATTTCCATGAGGGTCGGAGCCTCGGGGCGCTCATTCGAGAGCCGTCAGGCGGCGATCGAGTTCTACCGGACCATGTGGGAACGGGTTGCCGCGGTCCCCGGCGTGAAGATCCAGGGCGCGGTGTCGGCGCTTCCGTTCACCTCGTCGGTGGGGTGGGGCGGCATCAACGTCGAGGGATTCATCCCCCAGCCGGGGCAGGAACTACAGGTCGACCAGCGTGGGGCGACGTCCGATTATTTCAGGACGATGAACATTCCGCTCGTGAAGGGACGGTTCTTCTCGGATTTCGATACCGCCCCCGGCGCGGAGCCAGCCGCGATCGTCGACGAGAAGTTCGCTCGCCGATTCTGGCCAAACGAGAACCCCATCGGCAAGCACGTGTGGAACGACCCGAAGCGGCAAGTGACGATCGTGGGCGTCGTCGGAACCGTCAAGCAGTACGGGCTCGACATCGACGGCCGCATCGTCGTCTACCGGCCGACGGCCGGGCTGCTCCCGTACGTGGTCGCCCGATCGGTGTCGTCCGATCCTGCCAGCGTGGCGGGCGCGATCGCGCGCGCCATTCACGACAGCGATCCGACGATTCCGATCTACGACGTGCGCACGATGCGAGATCGCCTGCGGGGCTCGCTGGCCCGGCAGCGCTTTTCGACGATCATGCTGGGAGGCTTCGCCCTGTTCGCGCTGATCCTTGCGGCGGTGGGTGTCTACGGCGTGATGTCGTACCTGGTGACGCAGGGCACGCGTGACATCGGTGTCCGCATGGCGCTGGGCGCGCAGCGGGGCACCGTTCTGGGTCTCGTTCTCCGGCAGGGCCTGGTGCTGACCGGCGCCGGCGTCGCTGCCGGCCTGGTGGGCGCCGCGGCACTGACCCGCCTCATGGCGAGCCTGCTGTTCGGCATCGGCGCCACCGACGCGGTGACGTTCTCCACGGTGCCGCTCGTCTTGATCGCGGTCGCATTTCTGGCTTGCTACCTGCCGGCGCTGCGCGCGACGCGGGTCGACCCGGTGGTGGCCCTTCGCAACGAATAGCGAGCTTGTCAGCGCGAGGCAGCGAGCCGTTTCCCGCTCATCCCCGTCCCGGCGTCGTCAGCGTCGCGCCCTTCTTGGCGAAGATCATCGCCAGCAGCCTCGCGGGCTGCGTCTGGCTGGCGTTCTTCGACACTTCGTGCGTGGCGCCCGGCTGCTCGTAGAACATCTGTCCGACGGTGTAGGTCTTCTCGTCGCCTTGATCGGAGATCTTGGTAATCACCGATCCTTCGAGAACGTAGGCGAGGACGAAGCCGGCGTGGTGGTGCACCGCGCCCACGCGCCCCGGCGGGTAGTCGACATGGCTCACGGTCACTTCCCAGCCGTCGAGGGACAGATTGGGAAGATCGTGCACGAACACGGGCGGCCGCGGCGGTGCCGCCGGCGTCTGGGCGGCAGCCTCGTTGTCGAAGGTGAGCATCTCTCCGAGCAGGGCCAGGGCGGCGACGGCGTCTCGACGGGTCATGGTCATGGTCGTCTCCAGAATTGGGAATTATGAATTTAGAATTCAGAATATCGCAAGCGCGTTGAGTGGAAATCCGGTGCCGCCCGCGACCGGCATCGGGTTGATCGCCAGCATGAACTCCGAGCGATTCAGGTGGGCCGCGGCCTCGCCGAGCGCCTCGAGATCCTGGTTGTCGAGCAGGTTGATGCCCAGCCCGGTGATCATCAGGGTGTGAATCGGCAGCGCCACGCCTTCCACCAACGACGGCGTGACGTCTTCAGCCGCGTCGCTACCAAGCAAGGACACGCCGCGGGCCTTGATCCACGGGGCCACCGAGGCGTGCAGACCGGCCGCGTTCTGCCCGACGTTCCAAGGCCCGAGCTTCTCACGCCGCGCCCACCGCCCGGTGCGGAGCAGCAAGGCGTCGCCCGGCGCGATCTTCAAGCCAGACTTTTTCTCCCAGGCCTCGAGATCTTCGACGTAGATGGCAGTGCCAGGCTCGAGATACGGCAGGTTGCGCAGCCGCGGGATGTCGACCAGCACGCCGCGCGTGACGATGCCGGCCTTGAGGTTCTGGATGCCGAGCCTGGTGCAACCCTTGTCGGTGTTGACGTCGGCACGCGCGTAGCCGTTGTAGGTCTGATCCTTGTAAAGGATGTGACAGAGCGCATCGATGTGGCTGTGGGCATAGCCGTGGTACTGAATCGCATAGCGATCCATGCTGTTGCCGCGCAGCATGGTGTGCTCGAACGGGCTGCTGTTGTCGTCGGCCTTTTCCGTGAGCAGCGTGTGCGCCAGCGACACCGTCTCGCCGGTCCTGGCGAGGGCCACCGCCTGTTTCCGCTTGGCGGGCGTGATCAGGTTGACCGATCCGAGCTGATCGTCCGGGCCCCACCGGCCCCAGTTCTTGATCTGCCGGAACAGGGCATCGAACTCGGCGGCGTTGCGCGGCGCTCGCGGCGCGGTCTGGCCGCGGCCGAATGCGACGAAGGTCAGGACCAGGACGCTGGCCGCAAACAGTCGTGAAGGCATGGGACTCCTCTTAAGCAGTCGGCAGCGGCCGACTGCAGACTGATGGCGTATCATATGCGGCGAAAGGGGAGACCTCATGAAAAAGGCCATCCTGAGTCTGTTTGCGGTTCCGTTCATTCTCGCGCCGGCGGCCATGCTGGCGCAGGGCATGGCGTCCAAGGGCGCCACCTACATCACGGACGAAGAAGTGAAGACGGTCAACGCCCTGCCCGGCGTCGATCGAACGATCCGGGTCGTCGATATCGGGCCAGAGAATTTCTCGGTCGGTATCATTCATCGCGGCGCGACGGGTGCGGCGGCGCGAGGTGCCGCGGCCGGGGCAGCCGGCGCGGCGCGCGGCGGCGCGGGCGCAGGGGCTGGCGCGGGCGCCGGACGCGGCGCAGCCGCCGCGGCTGAACCCTGCGGCGAGCAGTCGACGGCGCCGCCCACGGGGGGCACGGCCGGGACCATCGCTCACGACCAGCAGACCGAAGGCTATCTGATCGTCTCCGGCAGCGGCACGCTCGTCACCGGCGGGAAGATCGTCAATGGCCGGCGTTCACCAGCCGACAGCGAAGTGACCAAGGTCCTCAACGGGCCGTCCTGCAGCGGCACCGCCGTCGGCGCGGACGTGGTAAAGAAGGTCGTCAAGACCGGCGACATCATCATCATCCCCGCCGGCGTGCCCCACGGCTGGTCGGATATTCCCGAGCATGTCGACTATCTGAGCTTCCGTCCGTCGGCCCGCGTGCTCGAAGCCGGCTACGTGAACCCGGCTCTCAAGAAGTAACTTCGGAGTGAAGAATTAGGAATTTGGAATGAGCATTCCGAATTCCTAATTCTCAATCACGCCATAAACCAGTCGAACCCTTCGCGCACGACCGCCGGCGTCACACCGTGGCGGCCTTCGTACTCGCGATAGGTCACGTCGTAACCGAGGCCTTTCAGCCGCGGCACGAACTTACGGCTGGTGACGTCGATTGGCATGATCGGATCGCTGAGGCCGTGCGAGATGAAGATCTTCGGCTTGCCGTGGACTTCGGCCGGCTGCATCACCCCAGGGGAGAACGCCATGATCTTGCCGAACGTGTCGCCGGTGCCGAGGCCGAGCGACAGGGCGTACGAGGCGCCGTCGGAGTGCCCGGCAATCGCCATCCGCTTGCGATCGACGTTGCAGCGCGCGTAGGTGTCGCGCAGCGCGACGCCGATGAACTCGACGTCCTCACCGTAGCCGTGTAACAGCATGTCCCACGTCGCCTCGTCGCGCGAATCGGGCGCCAGCACGATGATGCCGAGATCCTCCGCGACGTCGAAGGTGTAGCTGACGCCCAGCCCGGTACCGCCCGCGCCGTGGAACATCAACACCAGAGGCGCCGGCACGTCCTGCTTGTAGCCTCTGGGCACGAACAACACGCCGTCTCGATCCGATCCCAGCTTCAACGGCTGTTGTCCCAGGCGGACGGGGTCGGAGGCCGCCGCCGGCCACGTGGATCCAAGAGCCGCGGCGGCTCCGCTCGCCGCGAGAAATGTGCGCCGGGTCATCTTCGTCATCTCCGGCGCATGTTAGCGCATACTACGCCCCATGAAATGCATCTTCGGCACCGGGACGGCGCTCACCGTCGCCCTTCTCGCCGCCGCGCCACGCGCCCAGGACGCTCCTCCTTCGACTCCGGCGAGAGTCGCAGAAGGCTTTGCCGCCGTCGACCAGCTCTTCACCCAGTTCGCTGCCGATCGCCACGTGCCCGGCGCGGCCTGGGGCATCAGGCTTCCCGACGGCGGACTCCACACCGGCGTCATCGGCTTCCGCGATGTCCCGTCGAAGTCGCCAGTCACCGCCGACAGCGTGTTCCGGATCGCGTCGATGACCAAGAGCTTCACCGCGATCTCGATCCTGAAGCTGCGCGACGAAGGGAAGCTGTCGCTCGACGATCCCGCAGAGCGCTATGTGCCGGAGATGGCCGGCCTTCGCTACGCGACCACCGACGCGCCGAAAATCACCATCCGTCATCTGCTGTCGCACGCCGAGGGCTTCCCTGAGGACAACCCCTGGGGCGATCGGCAGCTTGCCGACACCGACGAGCGGCTGTCGCAGATGCTGCGCGCCGGCATTCCGTTCTCCAACGCACCTGGCATGGCCTACGAGTATTCCAACCTCGGCTTCGCCATCCTCGGCCGCATCGTCTCGAACGTGTCGAAGATGCGGTACCAAGACTACGTGTCGGCGAATATCCTGATCCCGCTGGCCATGAAATCGACGACGCTCGAGCCGTCGAAGGTGGCGCCGGATCGCCTCGTCCACGGCTATCGCTGGGAAGACGAGCGGTGGAAAGACGAGCCGTTGCTCGCCAACGGCTCGTTCGGATCGATGGGCGGCATGTTGACGTCGGTGAGCGATCTCAACCGCTACGTCGGGATGTTCCTCTCGGTGTGGCCGCCGCGCGACGGCCAGGAGGCGTTTCCAATCCGGAGATCGTCGCTGCGAGAGATGCAGCACCTGTGGTCGCCGGTGCCTTCGTCGGTGATACGCGATCGCACGACCGGTGCGCTCCAGCTTACGTCAGGCGGGTACGGTTACGGACTTCGCGTCGCCCAGAACTGCACCTTCCGCTCGATCGTCTCCCACACCGGCGGTCTGCCCGGATTCGGGTCCGTGATGACCTGGCTGCCTGACTACGGCGTCGGCATCGTGGCCTTCGGCAACCTCACCTACACGGGGTGGAGCGGCATCGCCACGACCGCGCTCGAGACGTTGGTGAAGAAGCTGGACCTGCATCCTCGGCAACCGGCGCCGTCGGCAGCGCTGACCGACGCACGCGACAAGGTGTCGCGTCTGGTCGCTCGCTGGGACGATCGGCTCGCCGACAGCATCGCCGCGGAGAACCTGTTTCTCGATCAGACGAAGGATCGCCGCCGCGCCGAGGTCGAGCGCCTGCGCGCGTCGGTTGGCGCCTGTACGACCGGCAGCGGGTTCGACAACGTCGAAAACGCGCTGCGCGGATCGTGGACGATGAGCTGCGAGAAGGGGAAGCTGGAGGTCGCGATTACGCTGGCGCCGACGATGCCGCCGGCGGTGCAGTTCCTGAGCGTCAGGCCGGCGCCGCCCGTTCCAGCGCGTGCGGAAACCTGCGCTCAGTAGATTTTACCTCGTCACCACGAATTGGTGGCCGCAGCGGTGGCACTCGAGCGTGCCGTCGCCTTTCGATGCGACGGCCTCGGTATCGTGCACGCCGCATCGAGGGCATTGGTGGGTCGTGTGCGGGTCGAGCACGTGGCCGTTCGGACACCGATACGCCGCCGCGCGGTTGTCGCCGTGCACCCACGCGTTCTGCGTCCACAGCATCATGCCGCCGCACTCGGTGCACGGCGCCGTCCGCAGGAGGACGTTGGGGTCGGGCCTCATGCGTCGAGTATACGGCCGGACCCGCCCGGCCGGCGTCCTAAGGATCGTGCGGTTGCACCCTCGGCGCGCGTCGGCACTCGGCGCCTCCTTCGCGGGCCACGTCGTCTTCCTCGCGGCGGTTTTGGTGCTGATGCGTCAGAGCGCGCGCGCACCGGGTTCGACCGCGGCTGAGCCCGATCGCGCGATGCCGCGCATGGTCTGGCTGAACGCTCCAGGTCCCGGCGGCGGCGGAGGCGGCGGCGGGAATGAGATGAAGGATCCGCCGCGCCCGGCAGAACGCATGGGACACGACGCGATGACCGTCCCGGCGGCGAAGCCGCCGGCGCCCGATTTCTCCAAGCCGGCCACCACGGATCCGCCGGCACTCCCCGCGCTCGTCATTCCCGTCGCCAACCTGGCGTCCGCCACCGAGGCACTGCCGCAGATCGGTGCGGTCGGCGCACCGCCCAGCCCGACACTGTCACAGGGACCGGGAGAAGAAGAAGGCGCGGGAACGGGCAAGGGAACCGGCGACGGTCCAGGCCGGGGACGGGGATTCGGACCTGGACAGGACCGCAACACGGGTGGTGGGCCGGTGGGCCCTGGCAACGGCGTGACGATGCCGGTCGAGATTCAGAAGGGGATTCCGCGTTACACCAGCGAAGCGATGCGCGCGCGGGTGCAGGGCGCGATCGTGGTCGAGTGCGTCGTGCAGACCAGCGGCGTCTGCACCGACATCCGGGTCAAGCGATCATTCGACCCGGCGTTCGGCCTCGACCAGGAAGCGATCAAGGCCGCGGCGCAATGGCGCTTTCGTCCCGGCACGCTGCGGGGCGAGGCGGTTCCGGTGATGGTGACGATGGAAATCGCATTTGCTCTTCGATAAGATTTGGCGAATTCGTGAATTGGTGACTTGGCGAGTTCAGTTCGCCCAAGTCACCAACCGGCCAAGCCACCAACCCGCCAAGTCACCAACTATCTCTTCGTGTACTTCTTGACCGCCTTGGGTCCAACCTCGGCGCCGTAGACGTTTCCAGCCGCGTCGACGGCGACGCCTTCCGCCGCGCTCGTGCTGGTCGGATTCGGTTCGGGATCGGGGATGAAATACTGGACCTTGCCGTCTTTCGCGCTCCCGATCCGGATGCCGCGCTTCCATCCGCCCGGATGCGACGAGGGGCTCGACTCGGAGTCGGCGCCGTACAGCATGTCGTTCTTGTCGATGAAGATCCCGCTCAGGCGGCTGAACTGTTTCCACTCCTCGATGAACTTATAGCTCGCGTCGAAGATCTGCAGCCGGACGTTGCCGCGATCGGCGACGAAGAGCCGTCCGCGTGAGTCGAATGCGAGGGCGTGCGGCGTGCGGAACTCACCAGGGCCGGTGCCGAGCTTGCCGAAGGATGAGATGAATCTGCCATCTTTCGTGAACCGCGAGATGCGTGCGACCGTGTTCGGCGGCGCGTTCGCGTTCTGCCCGGCGTGCCCTTCGGCGACGAGGATGTCGCCGTTGGGCGCCGTGACCACGTCGTTGGGCTCGGTCAAGGCGTCGGGAGGATCGCCGGCAACCCCCGCCTTGCCCAGGGTCAGCAGCACCTTGCCCTCAGGGCTGAACTTGATCACCTGGTGGCCGACCAGCTTTGACGGCATTGCCGCCGGCGGCCCGCTCGCCGCGCCGCGCGCGGGCTTGGGGCGGTTGTCGTTCGCGTCGGTCACCCAGATGTTGCCGTCGCGGTCGACGTGAATGCCGTGCGCGAACGCGATCATGCCCGCGCCGAAGCTCTTGACGAGCGCGCCTGAAGCGTCGAACTTCAGGACCGGATCGAGGGGCGACATGGCGCCGGTCGCCGGATCGGCGCAGCTGTTCGCGCCGCAGCGTTCGGCGATCCAGATGGAGCGGCCGTCCTTGTCGATGTCGACCGCGCTGGTCGATCCCCATGTACGGCCGGCGGGGAGCTTGAAATAGTGCTCGACCGTTTGATACGGATTGGGCAGGTCGTTAGTCGGCGCCTGGGGAAAGGCGAGAACTGCGAGAGCCGACAGGAACACAAGACGCATGGCGCCTCCGATCACTTGGCGATCTCCAACTACTTTTTCACGTATTTCTTCACGGCCTTCGGCCCGACCTCAGCGCCGTAGATGTTGCCGTTCTTGTCGACGGCGACGCCCTCAGCCGCGCTGGTGCCGCCAAAGGGCGGCGTGTCCTTGTTGGTGCCGGTCTCCGGATCGGGAATGAAGCCGACGATCTTGCCGTCCTTGATTGCGCCCCAGCGCAGGCCGCGCTGCCAGCCGTAGTGATTGCGCGACACCGAGCCCGACTCCGAGTCGGCGCTGTAGAGGATGTCGTTCTTGATGAAGATGCCGCTCGGCCGGCTCCATTGCTTGTACTCTCTGATGTAGGTGCCGTTCTGATCGAACACCTGAATGCGGTTGTTGTTGCGGTCGCCGACGTAGAGCAGGCCCTTCGAGTCGAACGCGAGCGCGTGCGGCTGATCGAACTCGCCCGGAGCGGTGCCCAGCTTGCCCCACTCCTTGATGAACTTGCCGGTCTTGTCGAACTTCAACACCCGGTTGTTGCCGGCGCCGTGTCCCTCGGACACGAAGATGTCGCCGTTGGGCGCGGTGACGACGTCGTTGGGCTGATAGAAGTAGTCTGGCGACGCCGCGCCGCCCGGCTTGCCGAGGGTCAACAGCACTTTGCCGTCCGGGCTGAACTTGAAGACCTGGTTGCCGTGCGTCGCTCCCGGCCTTGGGCCGATCGGACCGGCTGGCGCCGCCGCCCGTCCGCCTTCCGCACCGGGCGCCGCGCCGCGGCCGGCGCCGCGCGCCGGCACCGGCGCATCGTCCTGGCCGTCGGTCACCCAGACGTTGCCGTCTTTGTCGACGTGGATCCCGTGCGGGAAAATCAGCAACCCGGCGCCGAAGCTCTTGACGAGCTTGCCAGAGGCGTCGAACTTGAGGACGGTTGGCACCTCGGACATCTTGCCGGTCGCGCGATCGAGGCAGCTGTTGGCGCCGCAGCGCTCCGCCACCCAGATCGAGGTGCCGTCCTTGTCGATGTCGACGGCGCTGGTAGAGCCCCAGGTCCGGCCTTCGGGCAGCTTGAAGTAGTCCTTGATCGTGTTGTAGTTGTTCGGGGCGTCGTTGGTCGGCTGGCCAGCATCCTGCGCGACGGCGAGGATCGGCACCACCAGCAAGAGCGTGATTAGCGACTGACGGGCATAACGCATGAGGGCTCCCTCCCAGGATCGTCGGGCATTATACAGGGGCGTCGGGAGTCGTTTGCAGTTTCTGCATCCACAGGCCTCCGCAGTCGTGCGGCAGAAACTGCAAACGACTCCCGACCCTTTATAATCCAGCCATGAAGAAGCTGGCTGCCGCGGCGTGCGTCCTGGCACTGGCGCGCCTGTCGTTCGGCGACGACAGCGCGCGCCTGCTGAGCATCGATCACTACGTCCGGGTGAAATCGACCGTGCCGGCCATCGCGGGCCAGGACGTGCCGATTTATGTGCGCGAGCGCGTACAGGCAGGCACCGCCCTGCGCGGCGGCACCAGCGATCGGGTGGCGTTGTTCGTGCACGGCGCCGGCACCCCGGCCGAGGTCGCCTTCGACGTCGCGCAGCGCGACTACAGCTGGATGGCCTATCTCGCCGAAGCAGGCTTCGACACCTTCGCGATGGACACCACCGGCTACGGGCGATCCAATCGGCCGGCGGCGATGAACGATCCCTGCAACCTCGCCAAGGATCGCCAGGGCGCCTTCGTTCCCAGCCTGATCCCGGCGCCCTGCCCGGCCAGTTATCCGCACGCGCTCACGACCATCGCCTCGGACTGGAACGACATCGACGGCGTCGTCAACTACATCCGCGGCCTGCGGCACGTCGACAAGGTGAGCCTGCTGGCCTGGTCGCTCGGCGGTCCGCGCGCCGGCGGCTATGCCGCGCAGCATCCTGACAAGGTGCAGAAGCTGGTGCTGCTCGCGCCCGCCTACGGCCGCAACGCCGCGGCGGCAGCGCCCGCGAAGATGCCGCCCGACGGCGTCCCGATGAACACCCAGACGCGGGAGGAGTTCTACGCCAACTGGGATCGACAGGTGGGCTGCCCGGCGCAGTACGATCCCGTGGTTGGCGACGCGGTGTTGGCGGCGATGCTGGCGTCGGATCCGGTCTGCGCGACCTGGGGACCGGGCGTCCGCCGCGCGCCGCAGACCGCGACCTGGGGGTGGAATGCCGCCGCGGTCGGCAAGACGCGGACGCCGACGCTGATGATCGCGGGCCAGCACGACAAACAGGTGTCGCCCGATCGCGTCCGCGAGCTCTATGCCGATCTGGCCGCGCCTGAGAAGCTGCTGGTCGATCTCGCGTGCTCGTCGCACAATGCGATGTGGGAAAAGAACCGGTTGCTGATGTTCAAGGCGTCGCTCGACTGGTTGACGATCGGATCGGTCAACGGGATGAAGGAAGGCACGCTGCGCCTGGGCTACTGATGCCACTCCGCGCCGCGACCGCGCGCACGCTGATCGGAGCTGCGGTGGTGGCATTGGTGTCGCTGGCAGCGGTGACCGCCTTCGCGCAGGGACGCCGTTTCGGCGGCTTTGGCGGGCCGCGCGTCCGGGATTTCAAGCCCTACCCAAACGCGCCGTACGACGGCCGCTTCAACTTCGTGCGGGTGGTCTACGACTGCGATTCGAGCGGCTACTGGTACCGCGGCCTTCCGTCGTGGGCGCACGGCTACCCGATGGCCGAGCGGAACCTGGTCAAGATCATGAACGAGGTGAGCTACTTCGGCGCGCAGGAGACGATCAATACCGTCACCCTCGACGATCCCGAGCTGTTCAAATACCCGGTCGCCTACATCATCGAAGTGAGCTGGTGGCAGATGACGGACGCGCAGGGGGCGGCGCTGCGCGCCTACATGCAGAAAGGCGGCTTCGTCATCGTCGATGACTTCAAGGCGGAAGGGGATTTCGGCAGCCCCGGCTGGGGCCCGTTCGAGCAGAACATGCGACGCGTATTTCCGGAGGTGCGGTTCGTGCCGATGAGCTCGACGCATCAGATCTTCCATGCGTTCTTCGAGATCGACGACCTCGAGGTCATCCCGCAGGCCTACAATGCGGGGAGGCCGTACTTCTTCGGCGTCTACGAGGACAACGATCCGTCGAAGCGTCTGATGATGATCGTCAACTACAACACCGATATCTCGCAGTACTGGGAGTGGTCGGGCACCGGCCTGCGCCCGATCGATGACACCAACCAGGCCTACAAGCTCGGCGTCAACTACCTGTTCTACGGCCTGACGCATTGATATTCCGGACATGACGCTGACGGTCAACGGCCGCGCCCACACGATCGACGTCGATCCGGCGACGCCGCTGCTCTACGTGTTGAGCGACGATCTGGGGCTGAACGGGCCGAAGTTCGGCTGTGGCCTCGGCCAATGCGGCGCCTGCGCGGTCATCATCGGCGGCCGCGCGGTGCGGTCGTGCGTGACGCCGGTCGGCACGCTCGACGGCGCCGCGGTGACGACGCTCGAGGGTCTCGGTACTGTCGAGCGCCCGCACCCGATTCAACAAGCGTTCATCGACGAGCAGGCGGCCCAGTGCGGCTTCTGCCTCAACGCCGTCATCGTCACCGCGAAGGCCTTCGTCGACCAGAACCCGCAGCCGAGCGAGGCGCAGATCCAGCAGGCGATGTCGACGGTGCTGTGCCGCTGCTTCGCGCACACCAGGATGCTGCGTGCGATCAAGCGCTACACAGGCTTGCCATGAGCGCTTCCCGCCGGGATTTCCTCAAGCGCAGCGGCGCGCTGGTCGTGAGCTTCAGCAGCCTCACCGCCTGGGTTGACGAGCTCGCGTTCGCTCAGGGACCGTTCGGGACCCAGGATCAACGCGTCGCCAGACAGCTCGACTCGTGGCTGGCCATCGGCACCGACGGGCGCGTCACCGCCTACACCGGCAAGTGCGAACTGGGGCAGGGCATCTTCACCGTCCAGATGCAGCTGATCGCCGAGGAGCTGTCGGTACCGCTCGCGCGCGTCACGCTGATTCAGTGCGACACCTCGGTCACGCCCGATCAGGGGACGACGTCCGGCAGCCAGTCGACGCCGACGAACTTCAACGAGGCCAACCTCGCGCAGGCGTGCGCGACCGCGCGCGAAGCCCTGCTGCGCCTGGCCGCCGACCGCCTGGCGGTGCCGGTCGAGCAGCTGACGGTCGTGGACGGCGTCGTCGGCGTGCAGGGGGACGCGTCGCGGTGGGTTGGCTACGGCGAGCTCGTCGGCGGGAAGAAGTTCAACCTGACGGTGAATCCCGCGGCGAAGCGCAAGCCGGCGGGCCAGTGGACGGTTCTCGGCAAGCCGGCCGGACGCGTCGACATGGCGGCGATGGCGACGGGACAGTTCGAGTTCGTCCACAACATCCGGCTCCCCGGGATGCTGCACGGACGCGTCGTGCGGCCGCCGGCGGTCGGGGCGACGCTCGTCAGCGTCGACGAGGGATCCGTTCGCGGCCTGCCTGGCGTCGTGAAGGTGGTGGTCAAGAAAAACTTCGTCGGCGTCGTGGCCGAGAAGCCGTGGCAGGCGGTGCAGGCGGCGGCGAAGCTCAGCGCGACGTGGACTCGCGGCGCCGGCCTTCCGAGCCATGCCGGCTTCTACCAGCACCTGCGGACCCAACCCTCGCGCGACGCACTGCTGGTGAACTCGAAGGACGTGGACGAGCGGCTGGCGCAGGCGGCGGAGGTCCTGAAAGCGACCTACCTGCACCCGTATCAGATGCACGCGTCGATGGGCAGCTCCTGCGCTGTCGCCGACGTGAAGGACGGAAAGGCCACCATCTGGTCGCCGACTCAGTCGGCCTACCCGACCCGGAACGGATCGGCGATGCTGCTCGGGCTGCCGGCGGCGGACGTGCGCGTGATCTTCACGCGCGGATCAGGCTGTTACGGGATCAACGGCGCGGACACGGTGTCGTACGACGCCGCGCTGCTGTCGCAGGCGGTCGGCAAACCGGTGCGCGTGCAGCTGTCGCGCAAGGACGAGATGGCGTGGGAGAACTACGGCATGGCCTTCGCGATCGATCAGCGCGCCGGCATCGACGCCTCGGGCACGATTGTCGCCTGGGACTACGAAGGATGGTCGGCGTCGCTCGGCGGCCGCCCGGGCTACGACCGCCCCGGCAACGTGATTACCGGCCAGCTGGCCGGCTTCGAGCCGGCGCCGTTCACGCCGCGCTCGCCGGCACCTGAGCCCGGCGGCTCGTTCAACAACAACAGCAACGCCGCGCCTTCGTACGTCACCGGCTGCGTCGGCGGACGCTGCGGCGGCGCAGGCACGGTGAAGGGCGAGCGTGTCCTGTCGCACACCGTGAAGTCGCCGTTCTTCACCGGACCGCTGCGCTCGCCGTCACGACTGCAGAACACGTTCGCGCACGAGTCGTTCATGGACGAGATCGCGGCTCATGTGAAGGCCGATCCGGTCGCCTACCGCCTGCGTCACCTGAGCGACCCGCGCTTGAAGCACGTCGTGCAGGAAGCGGCGCGGGCGGCGCAATGGTCCGCGCGGCCGTCGCCGAAGCCAGGGGCCGCGAGCTCCGGCGTGGTCAGCGGCCGGGGCGTTTCGTGCGTCGCCTATGAAGGCGACAATGGCTACGTGGCGATGGTGGCTGAGGTCGACGTCGATCTTGGATCGGGCCGTGTGACGGCGAAGCGGTTCGTCGTCGCCCAGGATTGCGGCCCGATCTCGAATCCGGACGGGATGCGGAATCAGATCGAGGGTGGCGCGTTGCAGGGCATGAGCCGGGCGCTGGGCGAGGAGGTGACCTGGGACGATCAGCAGGTGACGTCGATCGATTGGCGGACGTTCCACAGCCTGCCGCTCGGCTTCGCGATCCCCACGATTGAGAGCGTGCTGGTGAACCGGACCGACGCCGAGGCCACCGGCGCCGGCGAAACCGCGATCACCATCGTCGCCGCCGCGCTCGGCAACGCGATTTTCGATGCCACCGGCGCGCGCCTGCGCGAGGTGCCGTTCACGCCGGAACGAATCAAGGCCGCCCTCGACAGCCGATTGACGCGCCCATCAGGCCGCGGCGCGGAGTAGGATCAGCCCCCATGAACAGAACCTGTCTGTCGGTTGCGATCATCGTTGGAGCTCTTTCTGGCGGTTCGGGCCCGCGCCTCCACGCGCAGTTGGCCGCACCCGGCGAGTCGGGTGTGGTGATGGGCCATCTTCATCTGACGGTCAAGGACCTCGACGCCCAGCGGAAATTCTGGGCGGCGCTCGGCGGCACGCCGGTGCAGAACGGCGCGCTGGCGTTGATTCAACTACGCGGCACGTTCGTGATGCTGCGGCAGGCGACGCCGACGGGCGGGACGGTCGGCTCGACGGTCAACCATGTCGGCTTTCTCGTCAAGGACCTGGCGCCCTGGATTGAGAAGTGGAAGGCCGCCGGTCTGACGCTCGAGCCGCAGCCGCGGCCGACACAGGTCTACCTGATCGGCCCTGACGATCTGCGGGTGGAGATCCTCGAGGACAAGACCATCGACGTCCCGCTGAAGATGCACCATCTGCATTTCTACACCGCGTCACCGCTCGAGACGCAGGCGTGGTATGCGAAAACCTTCGGGGCGGCGCCGGGGACGCGCGGGCAGTTCGACGCCGCCGACCTGCCGGGCGTCAACCTCACCTTCGCCAAGGCCGAGACGCCGACGGTCGGCACCAAGGGGCGCTCGCTCGATCACATTGGCTTCGAGGTGAAGAACCTCGAGGCGTTCTGCCGGAAGCTCGAGGCGGGCGGGCTGAAGCTGGATCGTCCATATACGCGACTGCCGAACTCGACCACCGCGATCGCGTTCCTCACCGATCCGTGGGGCACCTACATCGAGCTCACGGAGAACCTGGCGCCGGCGCCGTGAGCCTCACCCGTCGCCGGCTGATCGAGGGCCTCGGTCTGGTCGCCGCATCGGCAGCGCTCCCGCGCGCGAGCGCCGCGCAGCCCGCCGCGCCGCCGATGGTTCCCTACGCCGCGGACGTGTTGCCAGCCGGCATCCGATCCCGCTTCGCCGAGAACATCAACGGGCTGAGGGTGCACGTGCTCGAAGCGGGCTACCAACCGAAGGCACGCCCCGCGGTCCTGCTGCTGCACGGCTTTCCCGAGCTGGCCTACAGCTGGCGCAAGGTGATGGGGCCGATCGCCGCCGCCGGCTATCACGTGATCGCGCCGGATGTTCGCGGCTACGGCCGGACCTCGGGGACCGACGTGGCCTACGACGACGACCTGGCGCCGTTTCGCACGCTGAACCAGGTGCGCGATATGTTGGGGCTGGTGTCCGCCTTCGGCTATCGCTCGGTCACCGCGGTGATCGGGCACGATCAGGGATCGCCGCTCGCAGCCTGGTGCGCGCTGGCGCGCCCGGACGTCTTCCGATCGGTGACGATGATGAGCGCGCCATTCGGCGGTCCGCCGGCATTGCCGTTCGACACCACGGATGCGCCGGCGAGCGGCACCGCCGGCGCAGCCGCGGACACGATCTACGACGAGCTCGCCGCGCTGAAGCCGCCGCGCAAGCACTACCAGCGCTACTACACGACGCGAGAAGCCAACGACAACATGTGGCACGCGTCGCAGGGGCTCCACGCCTTCCTGCGCGCGTACTACCACATGAAGAGCGCCGACTGGAAACAGAACCAGCCGGCGCCGCTGGCCGCGCGCACGGCGAGCGAGTGGGCAAAGCTGCCGCGCTACTACGTGATGGATCTCGACAAAGGCATGGCGGAGACGGTGGCGGCGGAAATGCCGACGCCGGCGGCGATTGCCGCCAACCGATGGCTGCCCGATGCGGAGCTGCGCGTCTACAGCGGCGAGTATGCACGAACCGGATTTCAGGGCGGGCTCGAGGGTTATCGCACTGGCGCCAGCGGCCGCTTCACGTCGGAGCAGCAGCTGTTCGCCGGCCGCACCATCGACGTGCCGTCGATGTTCATCGGCGGCAAGAGCGACTGGGGCGTGTATCAGAACCCCGGGGCGCTCGAGCGGATGCAGAGGGTGGCGTGCACCAGGATGGTCGCCACGCATCTGATCGACGGAGCCGGGCACTGGGTGCAGCAAGAGCAGCCTGAAGCGGTCAGCCGGCTGTTACTCGAGTTTCTCGACAGGAGCAG
>DATASG010000106.1:0-12229 GCA_036269295.1 Vicinamibacterales bacterium
CGGCGCCTACGAGGCGCACGCCACCTTCACGCAGATGGAGCCGGCGGCGCATCCCGAAGCCTACGCCGCCATCAAGAGGCCTGACGGCAGCGGCAAGATGAGCAATGCGCTGTCGATCGAAGTCGGGTCGGACCAAGTGCGCTTCCTCGTGAACGGGACCGAGGTCACGTCGGTCGACGCCACGAAGGTGGACACCGCCGGCACACCCGGCCTCCGGGTGAACCACAACCTCAAACCTTCACGTCGAAGGATTTGCGGTAAAGGCCAGATAACTCTCGGTCGACAGCGTATTTTTTAGCCGACAGCTGAGAGCTGAAAGCTGTTAGCTTCTGTTATGGCCGAAACCATCGACTGGCCGCCGCCGCGTCGACCGCGGCGGCGGCGCGGTCTGCCGATTATCTTCGGCGCCCTCGCCGTCCTCGTTCTCGGTGGCGGCGCCCTGCTCTCCTACTACGTCGACTCGCTGTGGTTCGAGTCGCTCGGTGTCGCCGACGTCTTCTGGACGACGCTGCGGCTCCAGGGTCTGACGTTCGCGTTTTTCTTTGCCGCCACGTTTTTCATCCTCTACGGATCGTTCCTGGCGCTGAAGCCGGACAAGCTTGGCGAGCTCGCGGGGCTGCCGATCCTGATCAACGGCCAACCGATCAGGCTGCCGGTCGAACCGGTAATCCGCACCGCCGCGCTCGCCGGCTCGCTCGTGATCGCCGTCGCGACCGGTCTCGCGACCATGGGCGACTGGAACCTGCTGGCACTCTACTGGCAAGCGGGCTCGGCGGCGGTCCGTGGCGCCGGCTCGCCGATCATCGATCCGATCTTCGGGCGGCCGCTGCCGTTCTACCTCTTCACCCTCCCTGCGTATCAGCTGGTCAGCGGCTGGCTGATGACGCTGTCGGTGATCGTCGGCGCCCTCGCCCTGTTTTTCGTTGTCATCACCGGCGGTACGCGCCTGATCGGCGGCCGCCGCGATGCCGGCGCACCGTCGTGGCGCGGCTTCTCGATCGCCTTCGCCTTCGTCCTGTTGATGCTCGCGGTCCGCGTCTATCTCGGCCGCTTCGAGCAGCTGTTCGAGGATCACACCATCTTCGCCGGCGTCACCTACACCGAAGCGCACGTGAGCCTGACCGGCATGCTGATCGTGTCAATGGCGCTCGGCGCCGGCGCCCTGATCGCGCTGGTCAACGCCGTCTCGGCGCCGCGCCTCGGCTGGCTGGCGCTGGCGGTGGCGCCGGCCGCGGTCTGCTACCTGATGACCGGGATCGTGGGCTGGTATGTGACCAGCTTCATCGTCAAGCCCAACGAACTGGTCCGCGAGGCGCCGTTCATCACCCACAACATCGAGGCGACGCGCCGCGCCTTCGCCCTCGACCGCGTCGAGCAGCACCCGTTCCCCGCCGACAACGGCGTCGAGGCGGTCGACGCCGCGCACAACCAGGACACGTTCCAGAACATCCGTCTCTGGGACTGGCGCGCGCTGCAGGACACGTTGCGTCAGATCCAGGAGATCCGCACCTACTACGACTTCCCGGACATCGATATCGACCGCTATCTCGTGAACGGATCGGTGCGGCAGATGATGCTCGCCACCCGTGAGCTCAACGTCGAAAAGCTGCCCGAGAGCAGCCGCAACTGGATCAACGAAAAGCTGATCTACACCCATGGCTACGGCGTGACCATGAACCCGGTCAACGGCTTTACGCCGGAGGGACTGCCGACGCTGGTGCTCTCGAACATGCCGGTGCAGAGCGCGATCGCGTCGATCAAGGTCACGCGGCCCGAGGTGTATTTCGGCGAGCTCACCAACACCGACGTCTATGTGAAGACGCGGCAGAAAGAGTTCAACTACCCGCAGGGCGAGACCAACAGCCTGACCTCATACGAAGGCAACGGCGGCATCCTGCTCGGTGGATTCTTCCGCCGGCTGATCATCGCGCTCGACCGCGGTGATCTTGCCAAGCTGCCGTTCAGTGACGACATCACCGCCGAAAGCCGGCTGCTGATGCGCCGCAACATCCGCGGCCGCGTCCAGGCGCTCGCGCCCTTTCTCACCTTCGACGAAGACCCCTATGTCATCGTCGGCGACGATGGGCGGCTGGTGTGGATGATGGACGGATACACGACCTCCGAGTCGTACCCCTACGCCCGGCATTTCCTGATCGGACGCGATCGCGTCAACTACCTGCGCAACAGCGTCAAGGCGATCGTCGACGCTTACGACGGCACCACGACCTTCTACGTGTTCGACGATGAGGATCCGATCGTTGCCGCCTACCGCGGCATCTTCCCCAGCCTCTTCAAGGATGGATCGGCGATGCCGCCCAGCATGCGAAAGCACGTACGGTATCCCGAGCTGTTCCTGCAGATGCAGGCGGCGGTCTTCGGCCTGTACCACATGACCGATCCCGGCGTGTTCTACAACCGCGAGGATCTCTGGAGCGTCGCCACCGAGGGCGGCTCGGCCGCGGATCGCGGACAATCCGCGCAGGCCATGGAGCCGAACTTCGTCCTGATGACGCTGCCGGGAGAGAAGGCGTCGGAATTCGTCGCCATCTTGCCCTTCACGCCGGCCAACCGCAACAACCTGATCGGATGGATCGCCGGCCGCAGCGACGACGCCAACTACGGCAAGGCGGTCGTCTACGACTTCCCGAAAACCAAGCTGGTCGACGGTCCGCTGCAGATCGAGGCGAGGATCGATCAGAACGCGCAGCTGTCCGGCCAGCTGTCGCTCTGGAACCAGCAGGGATCGCACGTGCGTCGCGGCGGGCTGCTGGTGATCCCGGTAGGACGGGCGCTGCTCTACGCCGAGCCGATCTATCTCCAGGCCGATCGAAGCCCGATGCCCGAGCTGCGGCTGGTCGTGTTGGCGCTCCAGGATCGGCTCGCGTACGGACCGACCTTCGAAGTCGCGATGGCGGCGCTGTTCGGGAACGGCCAGTCGACACTGGCCACCGCGCCGAACGCACAGCCCGCATCCACCTCCAGCGCCTCGAACGCCGCCCCGCCTGCACCGGCGCCGTCGGCGCCTGCCGCTTCGTCACCGGCCGACACCAACGGTCTGATCAGCGGCGCGGCGAAGGATCTGTCCGACTACCAGCGCCTGACCGCGGAAGGCAAGCTCGGCGAGGCCGGGCAGAAGCTCGAGGCCCTCAAGCAGAAACTCGAGGCGCTCACCAGACAGAGAACACCGAGGTAGCGTCGTTCCCCGTGGTGTCCTCGCTTCCCGTGGTGTCCTTCGCTCCCCTTTGTGTCCTTCGTTGCCCTCTGTGTCCTTCGTCCCCCTTTGTGTCCTTGTCCTTAAACGGATTTGATCTGCGTGCGGTGCATCACCCGGCGGGCGGTCGGATCGAACGCGTCGCGGCGGTGCAGTGTGCAGCGGTTGTCCCAGAGCACGAGATCGCCGGCCCGCCATCGGTGCCGCCAGGTGAGGGATTCGCGCGTCGCCTGCTCCCAGATGTCGTCGAGCAGCGCCTCGGATTCGTCGAGCGGCAACCCTTCGACATAGGCGTTCCGGCGCCGGCCGAGATACAAGCCCCGCCGCCCTGTTTCCGGATGGACGGACACCAGCGGGTGGAACGCGCCGGGTGACGTGCGCGGATCGTTGGTCGGCGTCACGCCCTGGCGCGTGTACCCACCGCTGTTGTAGGTGCCGTCGTGTTTCACGCGCAGCCCTTCGATCCGGCGTTGCAGCTGGACGGGCAACGCCTCCCACGCCGCGCACATGGAGCAGAAGCTGGTGTCGCCGCCGAGCGGCGGTACCTCGAGCGCGTAGAGGACGCTCGCTTTCGGCGGCTCGGCCAGATACGACATGTCGGTGTGCCACACCGCTTCGCCGGCCCCGAGGCTGCCGATCGCGACGCCGTCCTGAACCACGTTCGAGATCACGTAGATCTCGCGGTGCCCCTCGACGAACCGCTGCCCGGTCTCTTGTATAGGTGCTTCATCGAGGTCGCCGAAGCGGCGGCTGAAGGCGACGAGATCCTCGTCGGTCAAAGTCTGATCCCGCACGAGCAGCACGTGATAGTCGAGCCAGGCGCGATGGATCGCCGCAAAGGCTTCGGTGTCGATCGCTCGCAGATCGATACCCTGCACCTCCGCCCCGAGTGCCGCCCCCGTGGACTGTACGCGCATCCCTAATCCCGAGCCCCCAGCCCCCAATCCACAGTCCCTTCCATCACCTTCAATGTCGGATCAATTCCCATCGCGCAAATCGCGCCGGCCAGCAACAGTCCCGCCGAGATCAACAGCGGCAGCTCGTAGTGACCCGTGCGCTCGATGAGCACGCCGAATGCGACCGGCGAAATCATTCCGGCGACTCCGAATCCGGTGTTCATGATTCCACCGGCCGTGCCCGCATACGGGCCGGCGATGTCGAGCGGCAGGGTCCAGAGCACGGCGTTGGTCAGCTCGAGGAAGAAGAAGGCTGCCCCGAGCAGCAACACGGCGCCAATGGCGCTTCCGGTGACGATCGCCGGCAGGACGAATGCGAACGCTCCGCTCAGCCCGACCACCAGCAACGTGCGGCGCGCCAGCCGGAGATCGCCGGTCCGCCGGTAGATCGCATCCGACATCACACCTCCGAGCGTGTCGCCCACTACGCCGCAGAGCAGCGGCAGCGTGGTCATGAGCGCAATCTGATCGAGCCTGAACCCGCGGGCATCCGTCAGGTACGACGGCAGCCAGGTCAGGAACACCCACAGCGACCACCCGTAGCAGAAGTCGACGACCGTGACCAGCCACATACGGCTGACGATCTGCCGCCACGGCGTCGCCCCGCGCGCTGCGCCCGCCGATTCCCCGTCCGCCCGGATCTCCGCCAGCTCGGACCTGGTGACCCACGGGTGCTGGTCCGGCGCGTCCCTGAACGACGCGATCCAGACGCCCGTCCAGGCCAGGCTCGCGGCGCCAAGCACATAGAACGCATCGCGCCACCCATATCGTGCCACGATCACGAGGACGATCGGCGGCGTGACCGCGCCGCCAAGCCGCGCGAAACTGTGGGTGATCCCCTGCGCGAGGCCCCGCTCGCGGACCGGCAGCCACGTGGTGAACGCGCGCGTGGCCGTTGGAAAGGCGCCGCCTTCCCCGGCGCCGACGAGAATGCGGAACAGCACGAGCGAGGCGACGCTCCACGACAAGCCGGTCAGGATGGTCGCCGCTGCCCACAGCAGGCTCAGCACCGCGAGCACGAGGCGCGGGCCGAATCGATCGGACGCCCACCCGCCGACGATTTGCATGGCGGCGTACGGATATGCGAACGCCGAGAAGACGAGCCCGAGCTGAGTGGGCGTCAGCCCGAGCTCCTTGCGAAGTGCCGGCGCGGCCACCGAAATGTTCACCCGATCGACGTAGGCGATGAAGTACATCAGGCAGAGAATCAACAGCACGAAGTGCCTGATCTTCAGCCCTTGAAAGGCCGCGCCCGCCATCAGCCCTGGCCGTCGCCAAACGTGATCGCATACCCGTCGGGATCACTGGGCGTGAGCTTCTTGAAAACAGGCATGGATCCGTCGGCGCGGCGAGGGCGGGCCGGAGGGTAGGGGTTGTCGGCCCTGCTGGCAGCCCGTTGCTGGGTAACGGTGCGGAGGATATCACAGGTAAAATGCCTCTATGCGCATTCTCCCTGTCCTCCTACTCCTGTTCTCGGCCGCCGCGTCTGCACAGCCTGCTCCTCCCCCCACCGTGCCGGCGCCGCCCGATGTCGCCGCCCCGCCGGCCGACGCGATCAAAACGGCAACAGGGCTCGCCACCAAGGTCATCGCCCCGGGCAAGGGCACCGAGCATCCGGCCAAAGACGATGTCGTGACCATCCACTACACGGGATGGAAGACCGATGGCACGATGTTCGACAGCTCGGTGACAAAGGGCAAGCCGTCGAGCTTCCCGGTCGGCCGCGTGATCGCGGGCTTCAGCGAAGGGCTCCAGCTGATGGTTCCGGGCGAAAAACGCAGGCTGTGGATCCCCGAAGCGCTCGCCTACAAGGGGGCGCGCGAGCCCAAAGGGATGCTGGTGTTCGACATCCAGCTGCTCGACATCCCGACGCGCGCGCCGGCGGACGTGAAGGCGGCGCCAGCCGACGCGAAGAAGACCCCCAGCGGGCTCGCCTACAAAGTCTTGACGCAGGGAGTCGGCGGGCGTCATCCGCGGCCGAGCAGCGAGGTGACTGTGCACTACACCGGCTGGACGACCGACGGGAAGATGTTCGACAGCTCCGTGGTGCGCGGCCAGCCGTCGACCTTCAGCCTCGACGGCGTCATCCCCGGCTGGACCGAGGGTCTGCAGCTGATGTTCGAAGGCGAGAAAACCCGCTTCTGGATCCCCGAGAAGCTTGCCTACGAAGGGAAGAAGGCGCCGTACGGATTGCTCGTGTTCGACGTCGAGCTGATCAAGATCGTCCAGTAGCCTTGGGCTGCGTCGCGTCGGAGATGCGCCGGGTAGCGCGCTGAAACCGATCGGCGAGCGCGCGCCTGATCTGATCGGGCACGGGGCCAATCCGCGACAGCGCCGCCTGCGCCTGGCGCACGTCGTCTGCCGCGGCGCGCAACCGGCTGTCGTCGTCGGTCTTGCCGCCGATGGTATTGGCGGCGAGCGCCTCCTTCAGCATCGCCGCCATGCGCGCCGTCGGCGACAGTGCGGTGTCGGCACCGGCCGATGACGGCCCGCTGATCGATGTCGCGAGCGTTTCGATTCGGGCGACGATCGTTTCCATCTTCTTGCGGTTCGCATCCGGATCGAGATCGGAGCCGCCGAACACGGCCGGCCAGCGCGCGATCACCGCCGCGAACGCTTTTGCGAACCGATCGTCGAGCGCCAGCGCCCGCTCGCGGTCGACGCCGCGGGCGGCGATCTCGGCCTGCCAGCGGCCTCTGAGCGCCCGCACGTTGGCCATCAGATCGGCAGGGGGCTCCGCGTCCATTGCTGATTGCGGATTGGTGATGGCTGATTCCGGACTGTCGGCTGACGACTCGGCACTGACTGACGACTGAGGACTGAGGACTGGGGCCGCGAGCGCTTCTAACTCCTGGCAGACGGCCTCGCGCGCCGCAACCCGTTCTCCGAGCGCGATGTCGTGACGCTGTGCGTAGCGCGCGAAGAAGTGATCCGCGGCGCCGCGGAACCGCTGCCATAGTGCTTCCGACCGGCTCTTCTTGACCGGACCGACCGTCTTCCACTCCGCCTGCAGCCGCTTCATTTCGGAGGCGGCGCTGTCCCAGTCGCTCGAGTCCTTGAGCGCGTCGGCCCTTGCGCACAGAGCTTCTTTCTTCGCGAGGTTGTCGGCCCAGACCGTCTTGCGCTCGGCGAGATCGGCATGACGCCGGGTGAAGAATCGATCGCAGGCGCTGCGGAAACGCTCCCAGATCGACTTCTCCTGACCGCGGCTCACCGCGCCAATCGTCTTCCACTCCGCCTGCAGCTTCTTGATCTCGTCGGCGGTCTGGATCCAGCTGGTCGAATCGGCGAGCGCTTCGGCGCGCTCGCAGAGCGCGACCTTCTTGGCAAGGTTGGCGCTGCGCGCTTCGGCCTGCGCGGCAAAATGCGCTTCGCACCGGGCCCACGCCTCATCGTGCGCGGTCTTGAACCGCTTCCACAGCACCTCGCCCTGCGCGCGAGGCACGTCGGCGGCCTGCCGCCATTGCTCCTGAAGCGTCCGCACCTGCTGGGCAATCGCTTCGGGGTCTTCGAGCGCCTTGAGGCCCTCCATCTTTTCGCAGAGCTGCTCCTGAATCCCGACGTTGGCCCAGCGCTGCCAGCCGGCGACGTCGCGCAGTTCCTGGACCTTGGGCATCAGTACGGTCTGCGCCCCTTTCAACCGCTTCACGATCTCGTCGTAGTCCTTCTTCGACGGAAGCTGCGGCACCGAGCTCAGCGCGGATCGGACCTCCTTGAGCGCGCGCTCGCCCGCCTTCAGCGTCAGATCGGCGCGGCCGGCCACCGCTTCGAGGCGGCCCACCAGCTGCAGCGCCCGCGTCAGCGCCTCGCGCCGGGCCTTCTGATCCAGCTCGTGTGCCGCCGCGTCTCGCGCCGAGAACTGGGCTTGCGCCGCGGCATACTGCTCGGTGACCGTGGGGTCGCTGATCAGCCCGGCGCCAAGGTCGTGCCACTCGCGCCGGATCGCCGCGAACTGCTTGCGCGCGGCGGGCAGGTCCTCGAGGGCTGCGGCGCTCGCCGCCTCACCCGCCAGCTCGCGCAGCCGGGCGCGACGGCGCTCGATATCCTTCCACTCGGCATGCCGCTTCTGGCAGCCGCGCATGGCGCGCTCGAACCGGCGCATCAGCTCGTCGTGCGTCTCGCGATCGTCGAGCGCCGGCATCCCTTCCCACTCGGCGGTCGCGACGTCGAGCTCCTCGAGCGCCTTCTCGCCGTGCAGCTTCTCGACCCGCTCGCACAGCTCCACCCGCGGCCGCGCCATCCGCTCGCGCGCCTCGCGCGCCGCCTGCTCGGCCTCACGGCGTTCGACTTCTGCCTGCGCCTGGCTGGCCTGGCGATCGGTCAGTTCCTGCGCCACCTGGGCGGTGTCTGCGGAGGCCTCCTTCTCTTCGGCCGCCAGACGCTCGTCCATCTCGCGCACCATCGCGCGCGCCCGCTTCGAGGCGCTCTTGTTCTTCGCGCGCGCGGCGATCTGTTCGAGCTCGCCGCGATCGACGATCCGTTCGACGGCGGCCACCGTCGGGTCCTTGAACTCGCTGTTGAGCGCGATCGCGAGCAGCTCGCCGTGATCCTGCAGCCGCTCGAACGCGGCCAGTCGTACGCTCTCGTGCGCCGCGTGGCGCGCGATCGATCCGAGCGCGTGGCCGTCGCCGACGCGCGCCAGCGCCGACAGCGCTGTGGTCTCGCGCGAGGCGTTCTTGGCGACGCCGATCAGCGACTTCGAATCCTCGATCGCCGCCACCGCCGCGAGGCTGTCGCTCTCGCCCAACCCCTCGAACGCTTCGAGCGCGATGTCGCGTAGCATCGACGCCGCCTGGACACGCACCTGCTCGTCGCCGTCGGTCTTCGCCACCGCGGCGAGCGCCACCGGGTCCATCAGCTTGGCGACGGCGGCGCGCCGTACCCGCGGATCGGCGTCCTCGCGCGCCACCTCGCCGAGCAGTTCGCGCTCGTCGAGCGGGACTTCCTGCACGAACTGCAGGCGGACCGCCGCATCAGGGTTCTTGTGACCGGGGTGGGTGCGAAATCGATCGAGCAGTGCCATGTGCGCTCCAGCCTGGCCGCAGCCAGCTTGTGAGAAGGTTCGCGGTGCAGCGTTCAACGTTCAGGGGCGTGCCCTGAATCCTGAACCAGCAACCAGGAACCCGACCTTCAGGCTAACCTTGAACCCGAAGTTCGTTCAGCTTCGCGACGACGTCGCTGCCGTGGGACGCGGCCCTGACCTTGGTGTCGATGTCCAGAATGCGGCCATCCGCTCCGATGTAAAACGTCCAACGCGCCGCGTAGCCGCTCGGCGAGAGCACGCCATATGCCCGCGCCACTTCCTTGTTCGGATCGCTCAGAATCGGGTACGCGAGCCCGAGCGACGCCGCGAACTTCGCGTTCACCGCCGCCGAATCGACGCTCGCGGCGAAATAGCTGGCGTTCATCCCCCGCAGCGCGGCGTCGCTCGAACTGAGCGACTGGCATTCGGCCGTTCAACCACCGGTGAACGCCTTGGGAAACCAGGCGATCACCACCGGCCGTCCCGCCAACTCCTTTAGACGATAGGTTCGGCCGTCGGATCCCGGTAGCGAGAAATCAGGAGCCGGATCGCCCGGCTGCAACTGAACAACGCCATCGTGGCGCTTAGTGGCCACGTTGAACACTCCGATCGCAACAGCAACCGCAGTGGTCGCCATACGCTTCAGCTGTGCGAGATACAGACACGCCCGCCAACCGGATATGCCATTCTAATGAAGGGACCGAATACATGTGGGCATCCGGCCGTGTGATTTTTCAGACTCCGCGCAATTCTCCAATTCTGCGGATCTGTCTGGCCGCCGCCTTGGTCGCGCTCGCGACTGGCTGTAACAAGCTGGGACTCGGGAACGGGGGGCCCACCGCGCCAAGCGGCCCGCCAGCCCCGGGCTCGACAATCTTTTACACGGCGGTCGGCGCCAGCGACGCGAACGGCGTCGGATCGAGCGCCGAGTGCCTGTTTCTCACGCCGTGCCCAAACGGGATGGGTTACGTGCCGGTCTCCGTCCGGGCGCTCACGGCCCAGGGTTTCACGGTCAACAACCTGAATCTCGGCATCCCCACCACCGTGATTGGCAGCGATTTCGCCAGCCTCGGCGCCAGATACGGCAGGCTGATCGTCGGCAACATGATCGACAACGAGATGCCGTTCGTGCAGAGCAACGCCACCGTGGTGACGATCTTTGCCGGGGTGAACGAGATCAACACGATCACGTCGGCGCTGGGCGGCGGCGAGGGCGGCAGCGACCCCAACGCCTACATCGACGCGCAGGTAAAGGCGTTCGCCAACGATTATGCCACGTTGATCGCCGGCATCCGTTCGCGCGCTGGGTCGCCGCGCATCGTTATCCTCAACGTGCCGAACGCCGCCGGGCTCCCGTTTCTGGCCGGTGCCTCGCTCGCGCAGCGCCAGGCGGCGCAGCGCGCCGCCGTCGGCATGACCCAAACCGCCGTCAACTCGCTGGTCTCGTCGTCAATCACCGTCGTCGATCTGATGTGTGACGGGCGTAGCTACTTCGCCGCCAATTACTCGGGGGACGGTCTTCACCCCAACGACGCCGGCTACGCGTTCATCTCGGGGGAAGTCGTCAAGGCGATCACGACCGGCTCGTACCCCGCGCCGCAACGAAGCTGCGCCGGCATGACGATCGTTCAATAGGTCGTGACCTTCACTGACGTGGTCGCCCGCCTCGAGGTCGGACTGCATACGGCGCTGCCGGGGCCGCGCGCGCAGGAGCGCCTGGCGCCGGGGCCACGCCGCCAATGGCCGGCCGGCGCCAGCTCGGCGCGCGTCCGCGATGCCGCCGGACTGCTCCTCGTGTTTCCGAAAACGATCAACCTAGAACCCGCAGGACTCGCGGCAGACCAAGACGCTCTGCGTGTTCAGCGAGTGCCGCGTCTGCTGTCTGGCCAGGCCCATATCATCCTGACCGTCCGTGCCGATGCGCTCCGCCACGGCGGCCAGGTGTCGCTTCCGGGCGGTGTCGTCGATCCCGGCGAGGCCTACGACCAGGCGGCGATGCGCGAAGCGCACGAAGAAGTCGCGTTGGCGCTCGACGATGTCCGCGTGCTCGGTCCGCTGACGCCCCTCGATATCCCGGTCAGCGGCTTTCGGCTGCACCCGATCGTCGCGACCCTCGCCAGCCGGCCACGGCTGACGGCGTCAGACGACGAAGTGGCGCGGATCCTCGAAATCGCGGTTGACGAGCTGCTGGATCCGGAGCATTTCGTCACCACCGAGCGCCACCGCGACGGGGTTGCTTTTACAGTGCCCGCGTTCCGGATCGGGGACGTGGAGATCTGGGGGGCCACAGCCATGGTTCTGGCCGAATTCCTCGCCCTGCTCGGCTGGCCGGATCGCCAGGCCCACTGAGCGAGCTTTTCTGCTCGATCTGCAATTCTTGAGCAGCAGAGAGCCGCCCGGCCGCTGATTGTCACTGAGTTGTCTCCGTTACATTGCAACTCATGCACGAATTTTGGGATAATGCGCGAGTCTTTATTACCGCGTTGGGATTCGGCTTCAAGGGGGCGCAGCGATGGGGTCCAGAGTGCTCGGCGACGCAATCGGTTCGATCCGCAATTGGTCGGTGACGGAAGCCAAGGAGCCACGGGCCACGCGCGCTGCGGAAGCCTTCGGCAGCCTCGTGTTCAACGACGAAGTGCAGCAGACGCGTCTGCCGAAGCCGATCTATCACGCGCTGCGCCGGACCATGACCCACGGCGAGCCGCTCGACATCTCGGTCGCCGACGCGGTCGCGTCCGCAATGAATGAGTGGGCGGTCGAGCACGGCGCAACGCACTACACGCACTGGTTCCAGCCGCTGACCGGCATCACCGCCGAGAAGCACGACTCGTTCCTGTCGCCAACGGGCGACGGTAAAGCGGTGCTGGAGTTTTCCGGCAAGGAGCTCGTGCGCGGCGAACCGGACGCGTCGAGTTTTCCGTCGGGCGGCATGCGCAGCACGTTCGAGGCGCGCGGCTACACCGCGTGGGATCCGACGAGCCCGCCGTGGCTGCTCAAGAGCGGCAATTCGACGACGCTCGTCATTCCCACGGCGTTCGT
>DATASG010000107.1:0-4488 GCA_036269295.1 Vicinamibacterales bacterium
CGGCTGCTGCTCGACCGCGGGGCCAAGGTGAACGTGGCGAGCAAGCAGGGACGCACGGCGCTGTTCGTCGCCGCGATGAGCGACGGATCCGCGCCGATCGTTCGCATGCTGATCGCGAAAGGCGCCGACGTCCGCGCCAAAGACGCCTTTCAAAACACGGTGCTGACCGCGGCCGCGTACGGCAACGACCTCGACACCATCCGGCTGGTCCTGGACGCCGGCGTCGACGTGAACGCGGCTGGGGTGACGGGCGTGACGCCGTTGCTCGGCGCGTCCTACAACGGCAACCTCGCCGCGGTGCGGTTGTTCCTCTCCAAGGGAGCGAACGCGAACGCCGTCGCGGCGATGCCGTCCTTATTCCCTCTCGAGGCACCGAAGAGCGGACCGATCGCGTTGACGGCAGTGACACCGCTCCTCGCCGCCGCCTCGGCGGCACCGGTGGAGCTGGTCAAGGCACTGCTCGATGCCGGCGCCGGCGTCAACGCGAAGGACGGCCGCGGGATGACGCCGCTGATGCTGGCGGTCGCCACCAACCACCAGAACCCGGCGGTCATCCGCCTCCTGCTGGGCCGAGGGGCCGACGCAACGCTGCAAAGCAGTGTCGGCGAGACCGCGGCAGACTGGGCGCGCAAGCTGTCGCAGCCGGCCGGCCTGGAGCTGCTGAAAGTAGCCAGGCAGCCCACGGCGGCCGCCGCGGCTGCGCCTGCTGCGTCCGTCGACGTCAAGACGGCCGCCGAGCGCGGCATGGCGCTCCTCGAAACCTCGAGCCAGAAGTTCTTCGAAGGCAGCGGCTGCGTCTCCTGTCACCATCAGAACGCGGCCGGTCTCGCGGCCGGCGAGGCCCGATTGAAGGGGTTGCGTTTCGATGCCAAGGCGAGCGCGGCGCGGATCGATATGCTGAAGCAAGGACCACCGCCGCCGCTGCTGCTCGAGCGGATGGACATCAATGTGCCCGAGATCTTCGCATCGGCACTGGTCGCGCTGGCGGCGGAGAACGTGCCGCCCAACCCGGTGACCGACATGATCGCCGCCAATCTCGCCGCCGCGCAGGCGGTCGACGGTTCGTGGCCGGCCCAGAACGGGATCGGCGACCGTCCACCGACCGCCCAGGGCCGGATCACCAGGGCGGCCCTCAGCATCCGGTCGCTGAAGGTCTACGGCCCGCCGGCGCGCGCCGCCGAACTGAACGTGCGCATCGGGAAGGCGCGCCAATGGCTGCTCGCGGAAAAGCCGGTGACCGCGGAAGACCGCAACATGCAGCTGCTCGGTCTCCTGTGGGCCGAGGCCGACGCCGGGTCAGTGAAAAAGCTCGCGGCGGCCATCCTTGCGCAGCAGCAACCGGACGGCGCCTGGCGCCAGCACGGCGGCGTCGCCGAGGACGCCTACGCGACGGGGCAATCGCTGTACGTGCTGGCCAAGGCGGGCGTCGCGCCGGCTGACCCTGCGTATCAGCGCGGCGTCAGCTACCTGCTGGCGACACAGAACGCCAACGGCTCCTGGCGCGTCACCAGCAGAGCCCCCAAGTTCCAGGCGTTCTTCAACAGCGGTTTCCCGTATGGCGGCGATCAATGGATCAGCGCCTGGGCGACCGGCTGGGCGACGATGGCGCTCGCGCAGGCCGTTCCGGCGCATTAGCAATCGGGTAATCAATCAATCATCCCCGGGTCTTGGCGATACCCGGCGTGGCGGCTTCCTGCGCGGTGCTCGGCTCGAGGTGGTTGGCGATCAGGTGATCGCGCAGGTGCTCGAAGGCTTCGGCCGGAGTATCGGCGTAGTGCAGCAGCTCCAGATCCTTCTCGGCGATCGCGCCCCACTCGGCCATCGGCCTGACGTCGAGGACCTGCTCCCAGTACTCACGGCCGTAGAGCACGACTCCGATCTTCTTCGACAGCTTGTCGGTCTGCACCAAGGTCAGGATTTCGAACATCTCGTCGAGCGTGCCGAAGCCACCCGGAAACACCACCAGCGCCTTCGCCATGTACGCGAACCAGAACTTGCGCATGAAGAAGTAGTGGAATTCGAAGTGCAGGCCTTCGGTGATGTACGGATTGGCGCCCTGCTCGAACGGCAGCCGGATATTGAGACCGATGGTCTTGCCGCCGCCTTCGCGGGCGCCGCGGTTGGCCGCTTCCATGATCCCTGGGCCACCGCCCGAGGTGACGACGAACCGGTGGTTCTCTGACTGCAGGCCGATCGTCCAAGTCGTGAGCAGCCGCGCCAGCTCGCGCGCGTCCTCGTAGTAGCGCGCCCACTCGACGGCTTTGTGGCTCTTCTTCAGTTCGAGCTCGTAGTGCTCGTCGGCGTCGCGCACGCCGCGCGCCCGCAGCATCTTGAGCGCCCGCTCCGCGCCCTCACGGCTGTCGACGCGCGCCGATCCGAAGAATACGACGGTGTCCTGAATCTTCTGATCCTTGAAGCGCCGCAGCGGGTCGAGATATTCCGCCAGGATCCGGACCGGCCGCCCTTCTTCGCTATCGAGGAACTCCGGATCGAGGTAGGCGAGCGGCTGCTGCGGCATAACGGCCAATTTATCATCAGATGCTATGATCGCGCCTGTTCAGTCGACAGTCTCAGTCAGCAATCTCAGTCGACTGCGACTGACGCTCACGACCGCGATTGAAGTCCGCCCAGGAGAGCCGCTCGCATGAAGGTGCCGATCAACGCGTTCGCGCTCGCCGCACTGGTGACTTTCGGGCTTGGGGCGCAGCAGCCGCCGGCGACGCCGGCGATCCACGGGAAGGCAGCCCATCGCCTCGTGATCAAGAACGCGATGGTGATCTACGGCAACGCCAAACCGCCCTACGGGCCGGTCGACATCGTCGTGCAGGACGGCCTGATCTCCTACATCGGGCCGGCCGACGCCGCGCCGGGCGCGTCGATCACGATTCCCACCACGCCGCGATCGTCGGACACGGTGATCGACGCCAGCGGCAAGTACGTGATGCCGGGCATCGTCAACGCTCACATGCACTGGCACGAGGAGCGGCAACCAGGCATTCCCCAGCCGATCCAGTACGAGCGCAACCTGTATCTCGCCGCCGGCGTCACGACCGCGCGCGACGTCGGCGGTGACTTCGACAAGTCGAAGCGATGGCAGGCGGAGAGCAACGCCCACACCATCATCTCGCCGCGCATCCTGGTCTATCCATTCGTCAGCATGGGACGGACCGGTTCGCCGGCCGAGATTCGCGCCTGGATCCGCGACATCAAACAGCAGGGCGCCGACGGCCTGAAAATCGTCGGCGCCGATCGCGATCAGCTCGAAGCGATCATGGACGAGGCGCACAAGCTCGGGATGAAGACGGCGGCCCACATCGCGGTCGAGGAGACGACGGCGAAGGACTACGCTGAGCTCGGGGTCACGTCGATCGAGCATTTCTACGGCGTGGCGGACGCGGCGCTGAACGGCATCCAGAACTTCCCGCCCGACATGAGCTACGCGAACGAGGTGCACCGCTTCGGCCGCGCCGGCGAGCTCTACTCGCAGGCCGATCCCGAGAAGCTGCACAAGATCATCGACCTGATGGTCGAGAAACACGTGGCGTGGGATCCGACCTTTTCGATTTACGAGGCGAGCCGCGATCTGGTGCGCGCGCAAGCGCAGCCCTGGTTCCGAGACTATCTGCACCCGTCGATGGAGGAGTATTTCAAGGGCTCGCTCGACAACCACGGGTCGTACTTCATCGGTTGGACCTCGTCCCAGGAGGCGAAGTGGAAGCAGCAGTACCGCATCTGGATGGCCGCGGTGCGCGAGTTCGCGAACAAGGGCGGGCTGGTCACGACCGGAGACGACGCCGGCTACATCTATTCGATGTACGGGTTCGGCCTCTCGCGCGAGCTGGAGTTGCATGAGGAGGCGGGTTTTCATCCGCTCGAGGTCATCGAGCACGCGACCTGGAACGGCGCCCGGCTGCTCGGGATGGAAGACCGCATCGGCAAGGTCCGCGAGGGCTTCATCGCCGACCTGCTGGTGGTCAACGGCAACCCGCTCGACAATCTCAAACTGCTGAACCCCTACGGCGCCGACGTGATGATGATCAACGGACGACAGGCGTCGAACTACTCGCCGCTGGGGCCGGACGACAAGGTGCAGGCCGCCCGCGGCGGCGGGATCGAGTGGACCATCAAGGACGGCATTCCCTATCACGTGCCGACGCTGATGCGCGAGGTGAAGGACATGGTGTCGCGCGCCCGCGCCCAGCGCGTCCACAGCACCGCCGGACAGCCGTAGAAAAGAAGAAGAAACCGCGGTCTCCGCGGTAAAGCACCGATGGCCCCTGCCCCCAGCCTCGACGTGACCGCGGTCATCGCGGCGCCGCCCGGGCGCGTGTTGAAGGCGTTCTTCGATGCCGACGCGCTGAGCGCATGGTGGCAGGTCGCGCACGCCGTCACCACGCCGCGGATCCTGGGGCCGTACGCGATCGAGTGGCAGCCTACCGACTTCCGCGACGAGATTCTCGGGCGCCTGGGCGGCGTATTCAGAGGGAC
>DATASG010000108.1:0-3443 GCA_036269295.1 Vicinamibacterales bacterium
CGACGCGCTGATCCACTGGCGCGCCGGCAGGCTGCGATGGAATCCGGACTTCAAGCCGTGGTTCTACCGCGACGTCTGGTCGATTCTCTTTCGCCCCGATCAGTTCACCTATCTCTGCAACATCCTCGGGCAATCGAACTACCCGCACAGTTACACCACTCGCGGCACGTTCGATCCCGCCAAGCTCTCCGTGCCGCCGCAGGTGTATCCGCACGGCGTGGAGAAATGCGAAGCCCGCTGCATGGAGCGGCACCACGACGGCGAGATATTCATCGAGACGCTCGCGCCGGCCTACATGGTCCTGCAGGCGCAGATCGAACACGAGTTGAAGGAGCGCGGAGACGCGCTTCCTCCTTCCGGACTGCTCACCGAAACGATGTCGGGGAAGCTGCAGGACGCACTGAAGAAATTCTCCGGCGTGATCGGCGCGCCGAAGAAACGAGAGGAGTTCGACGACTATCTGGATCGCTGGCGCAAGTCGATCGACCGGCCCGCGGCGGTGACGGCGCAGAACGAGCTGGCGAGCCGCGTCGCGGAAATCGTCGACGCGATCGGAGCGCACCTCAGCGACGATCTGCAGGCGGCGGTGCGGAGGCTCACGGCGGAACACCTGCGCAAGTACTTCACCGGGAAGCTGCTCGACGACTGCCGCGCCACCTGCATCGCGTCGAATACCGTCGACCCCTATCGCGACCTCCGTTTTTTCCTCTTCAACCTTCTGCGAAAGCCGGGCGAAGAGAACGATTTCTTCCTCGGCGGAAAACCGAGCAGCCGCGTTCACAACCTCCCGCTCATGCCGCTGCTCTGCGGCGACAACCCCATCTCCAATACCCTGCCCTCGAAGTTCTTCCGCCTGACCGATTACCAGTACTACGTCCTCCGGCAGTGGGCGATGGGAAACTTCATCAACGAGGGACTCGAACACTGGCCGGTGCCGAATCCGTGGTGGCCGTACAGCGATACGGACGTCGTGGTGAGCGGGCGCGAGCTCGACCGAGGGGCGCTGTCGAGCATCCTCGGCGGCTCGTTCTGTCCGGGCGGCGAAGTCGGATGGGTCATGCGCAACCCCGCCATCTGGGTCCAGCCGTACCGGATCAAGGCCGATCCCGCGTACTACGTGTTCGGCCAGAGCGCGGCGCAGGCGAATGCGAACCGCGGCCGCATTCAGGAGATCGACTACTCCACCTACACCACGAACGATCTCAGTCAGAAGAGCAACTTCGACGTCGGCCTGCAGCCCGGCGACCTCACGAAATCGATGTCGGTGCCGTGGCAGTCCGACTTCAACGAGTGCAGCACGCAGCAGATCAACATCACGTACGAGGAGTGGAACAAGATCAATCCCGACGCTCCCGTCGATGCGCTGATGGCGCGCGAACAGCGGGTCTGGGAGACGCTCTGGTGGCCGGCGCACCGGCCGTTGCAGACCAACGAGCTCCTTCCCACGGGTAAGACGCCGTATCTCGACTGGACGCCGGGCGTCCCGCAGACCAATGCCGGCGACTTGAAGATGGTTACGGAGTGGTGGCGGTTGCCGTTCGTGATCCGCAATCCCGCGGCCGACTTCACGACGACGCCGACCGCCTCGCCCGCAGATCCTCCGCTTTACATCAGCATCGAGCGCACGCGGCGCTAAGGAGACAATCGTGAGCAAAGAGAATCCCTTCGTCGGCTCCTGGACCTACCGGAGCCTCCTCAACGACCCCGACATCTCGACCGACTTCGACAAGCTGCAGTTCGGGATCGGCACGCTGAAGATCGAGGCCGTTTCGTTCGACACCCTCGGCGGCACCATCGGCGGTTCGGACTGGTCCCTCGATCTCCACGGCTCGTTCAGCTACGGCTCCCCCATGCAGGTGCGCTTTCAGGGGCGCGGCATGATCGGCGTCGAGGAGTGGGTCTACGACTACATCGGCTGGCTCGTACCGGCGTGGCCGAACAGCAACGCGCAACTGCAGCGGCCATCCATCGTCGGCTCGATCGTGCGCACCGTCCCGCATTCGGGTGACGGCGGCAAGGGTCCGGTGCATCCGGCCGGCGTCGTCGCCTCGTGGTATGCGGTGCGGGCGAAATGATGGAGGTGGACGTCGCGATCGCCGGCGCAGGACCGGCCGGCAGCGCGTGCGCGATCTCTCTGCGCGATCGCAACGAGTCGCTCGCGGTGACGTTGATCGAAGCCTCGCGCTTCGATGAGCCGCGTGCCGGCGAGTCGCTCTCTCCGGCCGCACGACCGCTCCTCGAGCGTCTCGGCGTCCTCGGCGCGTTTCTCGCCGCGGGACACGTCGAGGTGCACGGGACCAGCGCGTCGTGGGGCGGCGCGGCGCCGGACGACAACGACTACATCTTCCATGCACGTGGACCGGGATGGCACCTGGAGCGCCCTCGATTCGACGCCATGCTCGCCGAGCAGGCCGTGTCGCGCGGCGCGACGCTGATGAAAGGCGCCGCCGTCTGCGAGGCGCGGCGCGAATGCGGCGGATGGCGGCTGCAACTCGCCGGCGGAGGCGAGGTCGCGGCCCGATTCCTCGTCGACGCCACGGGAGGCGCCGCGATCGCCAGGCGCTTTTGCGGCGCGCGCGCCGTCGCCACGGACACCCTGGTCAGCTTCGGCCGCTTTTTCGAGGACCGCGCCGGCGCCGACCGGCGGACGATCGTTGAGGCATTCGCCGACGGCTGGTGGTACACCGCGGCCGTTCCAGCGCAACGCCGCTTCGTCGCCTGCATGACGGACGGCGCGGTCGCGCGGCGCCTGCGGCTCAATGATCCCGAATGCTGGACGCGGTTGCTCGACACGATGCCGCTCGTTGGCCGTATCGCGCGCGGCGCACAGACCGCCGGCCCGATCGTGGCGCGCGCCTGCGGTTCGCAGCGGCTCGAGGTCGCCGCCGGCGATGACTGGCTTGCCGCCGGAGACGCCGCGTCTCGTTTCGACCCTCTCTCTTCCCAGGGAATCACCAAGGCGCTCCGCTCCGGCATCGTCGCCTCGTACGCCATCGGAGACCGGCTCATCGCCGGCGACGGCCGCGGCCTGCGCCGCTATCAGCACTTCATCCAGACGGAATTCGAAAGCTACCTGCGCATGCGGGCGCAGGTCTATCAACAAGAACAGCGATGGCCCCGCCGTGAGTTCTGGAGCGCTCGCTAAACGAGAGAGAGAGGAGATCGATCATGCCCGACTGGTCTGTCAAGATCGTGCCCAATAGCACCGGCGATGGCGCCGCATTCGTTCCCGACCTCAAGGGAAAGAAACCGGGGGATCCGCTGGAGGCGATGGCGGATGACCTGGTGACCTGGAACAACACCACCGAAGAGGAACACCAGCCGTGGCCCGCCGACAACACGTACACCGCGCTGCCGAACGACCAGGTGCTGCCGCGCGGAGGACCGAACTATCTCTCCGACATCATTCCTGCCGGCGGCTCCTCGCGCCCCAGTTACGACGT
>DATASG010000109.1:0-6183 GCA_036269295.1 Vicinamibacterales bacterium
CCGCAGGTGCAGACAATCTCGTGCTGCATCTGCTTCTCGAACTCCGTCCGCGGATAGAACGACGTGCGCGTATTCGCGTCGCCCGTCATTCCTTGAGCGGACAGCGTCGTGCCGCCTGACAACACCACAAGCAGCAGCAGCGCGACGGTGGTCGCCGCCGCTTCGACAGGCATCTTGGCGAGCGCGAACGCGAACGAGCGCTCCGGCAGCAGCGCGATACCGGTGCCGAGCGCCATGATCCCGAAGCCGACCCAGATCCAGTTGACCAGCGGGTTGACCACGAGTTGTAGCGTCACCGACTGATCGGCAAGGTCGAAGCCGCCAAGCACGGCGTAAAGATCCTCTGCCGGCGTTCGGCGAATCGCGACCTCGGTCGTCGGCTCGTTCTCGTGACGACGGTAGGACCACTTCGCCGGATACAGGCCGTCGATCTCCTTGCCGTCGACGAACACCGTCAAGTACGCCGTCGTCATCTGCTTCTGGCCATCGTCGGCCAGCTTCACGCCGTTGCTCTTGATCGTGTACTTGCCGATCTTGGTCTCCTGTCCCAGCTTGAGCAGGACTTGTTCGTCGAGCTTGCGCGCGTTGCCGGCAAAGCCGAAGCAGATCAGGGTGATACCGATGTGGACAATGTAGCCGCCGTAGCGGCGCTTGTTCTTGCCGACCAGGCCGACCAGCGCGGTGAACAGATCCGTGCCGGTGTTTCGGCGGCGAATCGCGGCGCCCTTCCAGAACTCCTGCACGATCGTCCCGGTCACGAAGCCGCACAGCGCGAAGCACAGGCCCGACGGCCAGAGCGGAATCCTGAAGTAGCCGATCGCAACCGCCGCGGCCGCGAGGCCGGAGACACTCGGCCACAGGAACTGCGGCGCGATGTTCGAGAACGACGAGCGGCGCCAAGCCAGCAGCGGTCCGACGCCCGTGAGCATCAGCAGGACGAGACCGACCGGCGTCATCCACTTGTTGAAGAACGGCCCCGCGACGGTGAGGCGGCTACCGGTCACCGCCTCGCTCAGCGTCGGGAACATCGTCCCGAACAGCACGAACAGCGCCGCGAACAGCATCACCCAGTTGTTGACCAGGAATGCCGCCTCGCGAGACAGCCACGAGTCGAGCTCGTTGCGCGCCTTGAGCAGCGGCAGGCGCCAGATCACCAGGCCGAAGCTGAAAACGAGAATCGTCACCATGAAGCCGATGAAGAGCCGCGCCAGGATCGGGTCGTCGCCAAACGCGTGCACCGACTGCACGACACCCGAGCGGGTCATGAACGTGCCGAAGATCGTCAGGAAGTAGGTCACGATCACCAGCGTGACGTTCCAGACGCGCAGCATGCTCCGCCGCTCCTGCACCATCACCGAGTGCAGGAACGCCGTGGCGGTGAACCAGGGCAGCAGCGCCGCGTTCTCGACCGGATCCCAGGCCCAGTAGCCGCCCCAGCCGAGCTCCTCGTAGGCCCAGATCATTCCCAGGACCAACCCGAACGACAGGAACAGCCAGCTGAACATCGTCCAGCGGCGCACCGCGCGCAGCCATGAGTCGTCGAGGTGGCCGGTGATGAGCGCGGCAATGCCGAACGCGAACGGAATCGTCATGCCGACGAACCCGGTGTAGAGCGACGGCGGGTGGATCGCCATATAGGCGTTCTGCAGCAGCGGGTTCAACCCCTCGCCTTCGGACGGCGCCTGCGTCAGATAGGTCGTGAACGGGTTCTTGTGAATCACCATCAGGAACAGGAAGAACATGTTCACGACGGAGATCGTGGCGACCACGTATGGGATCAGCTCGCGGTGACGCTCGCGGTTCACGTAGACCGCCAGCGATCCGAAAATCGACAGCAGGAACACCCAGAACATGATCGAGCCGTCGAGCCCGCCCCAGTACGCCGTCAGCTTGTAAACCAGCGGCTGTACGCTGTCCGAGTTGTGAGCGACGTACTTGATCGAAAAGTCGGCGGTCAGGAACGCGTTGATCAGCACCGCCGTCGCGGCGGTCATGATCGCGCAGATCAGATAGAAGGCGCCAATGCCGCTCTCGATCAGGCGGCGCGAGCGGCGTCGCGCGCCGGCCACCGAGATGACCGCGGCGTAGCTGCAGGTGACGAACGCAGCCAGCAGGAGAAACGTCCCCAGGGAGGCCATGACGTTCTTATGTCCCCGGCGCGCCCGCGGCCGCCTGCGCCTCGTACTTCGACGGGCACTTCGCGGTGACGCCGTTCGGCTCGGTGTGGAATCCGCCCGTCGTCAACTTGCCGCGCAGCACGACCTCGGCTTCCCCTTTGAACGTGTCGGGCACGATGCCGGTATACGACGCCTCGACGACGTGGCCTTGAGTCACGTCGCGGATCGGGTTGTTCTGCACCTTGAATTTGTACTCGAGCGTGTCCTTGCGCACGAAGATCGAGCCGGGCACGACGTAGCCGTGCAGCTGCAGCGGCTTCCCTTCCCAGGCCTGCGGGTTCACCATGACCTCGTCGACGTGCTTGAAGTATTCGGCGCCGTCCCGCAGCGTCGACCACAGCAAACCCGCAAACGCCAGCACGAGAACCGTGGCGGTCAGCCCAAACTTGATATATCGATGTGTCATAAGGACTTCCGGAGATGTACTGACGCCAGAATACTGTGACTAGAGGCGGGAAGCAAGCGACGATCGCAGCAGTTCGTCGACGCACGCCAGCGGTAGTCCGACGACATTTGAATACGATCCGGAGATGCTCGGCACGAACCGCGACGCGAGGCCCTGAATCGCGTATCCACCGGCCTTATCGCGCCCTTCCCCGCTCTCGACGTACCACGCGATGTCTTCGTCTGTCAGCTCGCGGAAGACGACAAAGGTCGCTTCCACGCGGCCGACCTCGCGGGCGCCCAGCCTCAGGCTCACCCCCGTCAGGACCTGATGCGCCTTCCCGGACAGCCGCTTCAGCATGGCGCGCCCGTCGGCGTCATCGCGCGGCTTGCCGAGGATCTCTCCGTCGATCACAACCGTCGTGTCGGCGCCGAGGACCACGGCGTCGGGGACCCTGACCGCGGCCGACTTGTCCGCGGCGAGGCGCCGCACGTATGCCGCCGGCGTTTCGCCCGCACGGATCGACTCGTCGACGTCGGTGACGACAACGTCGAAGGTGTAACCGGCCGACCGCAGCAGCTCGGCGCGACGCGGCGAAGCGGACGCAAGGATCAGACGCATGCTAGGATCTAGAATTATGGATTAGGAATTTGGAATTCGAGCACGCATTCCTGATTCTCAATTCCAAAATTCCAAATTCCAAATTCTTAATTCCTAATTCTCTGTGCAACCCCTTTCCTCCGGTCTTCCCGGCGCCCTTGTCGAGCTCCTGCGCGACGTTCCGCTCACCGACGGCAAGGTGACCTTCGCCTGGAAGGCCGCGGTCGGCCCGGCGATCGAGCGCGTCACCCGCGTCAAGCTCGAGCACCGTGTGCTGCTGGTTGAAACGGCGAGCGAACAGTGGTCGAGGGAAGTCATGCGCTCGTCGCCCGTGATCCTGAAGCGCCTCCACTCGCTGCTCGGCGACGTCGTCGGGCGCATCGAGGTTCGCCGTGCGTGAGTCCGTGATCGTGTCCGCTGTCCGTACGCCGACCGGAAAATTCCTCGGCGCCCTGAAAGGCTTCACCGCAACCCAGCTCGGCGCCCTGGTGGTGGCCGAGGCCGTCCGGCGCGCCGGCATCGATCCGCAGATCGTCGACGAATGCATCATCGGCAACGTCGTCTCCGCCGGCCTCGGGCAGAACCCGGCGCGGCAGGCGGCGCTCAACGGCGGGCTGCCCGAACATGTCGCCGCGCTCACCATCAACAAGGTCTGCGGCTCCGGCTTGAAGGCGGTGATGATCGCGGATCAGGCGATCCGCGCCGGCGACATCGACGTCGCCGTCGCCGGCGGCATGGAGTCGATGAGCAACGCGCCGTACCTGTTGCCCCGCGTCCGCGACGGGTTGCGGATGGGCAACGGCGAGGTGGTCGACGCGATGATCAACGACGGCCTCTGGTGCGCGTTCGAGCAGTGCCACATGGGCAACTCCGGCGAGGTCGTGGCCGAGTGCTACCATGTCGGCCGCGCCGCACAGGACGACTACGCGGCGCGCAGCCATCAGAAGGCGGCGCAGGCGACCAACGAGGGCGCCTTTGCCGACGAGATTCTCCCCGTCACCATCCCGCACAAGAAGGGCTCCCCGCTGGTCGTCGATCGCGACGAGGCCATCCGCGCCGAGACCACCGCGGAGGGCCTCGCCGCGCTCAAGCCCGCGTTCAAGAAGGACGGCACGGTCACGGCGGGAAACGCGCCGGGCGTCAACGACGGCGCGTCGGCGCTGGTGGTGATGGCGACGGAGCGGGCCAGGTCGCTCGGCCTTGCGCCGCTGGCGCGAATCGTCGCACAGGCGACCAGCGGCCTGGCGCCGAAGTTCGTCCTGATGACCCCGGTTGACGCCGTACGGCGCGTCGCCGAGAAGGCTGGCTGGAAGCTCGGAGACGTCGACCTGTTCGAATTGAACGAGGCGTTCGCGGTGCAGGCGGTCGCCGTGCTCAACGAGCTCGGGATCGATCCGGCCAAGGTCAACGTCAACGGCGGCGCGGTGGCGCTCGGCCACGCCATCGGCTCGAGCGGCAGCCGCGTGCTGACGACGCTGCTCTACGCGCTGAAACGAAGAGGCCTGAGGCGCGGCATCGCCACGCTCTGCCTCGGAGGCGGCAACGGCGTCGCGCTCGCGGTCGAACGTCTCTGACGATGATCAAGACCATAGGCGTAATCGGCGCTGGCACGATGGGCAGCGGCATCGCCCAGGTGTTTGCGCTCTCCGGTTTCTCGGTGACGCTGGTTGACGTCGCCGAGCCCATGCTCGATCGCGCCAGGACGACGATCGAGAAGAGCCTCGGCAAGTTCGTCGAGAAAGGCAAGCTGGCGGCGGCGGACCGCGACGCCTCGATGGCACGCCTGAAGACGGCGACCTCCATCGATCGGCTCGGCGACGCCGACTATGTCGTCGAGGCTATCGTCGAGAACGCCGAGACCAAGCGCGGGCTGTTCACGAGCCTCGATGCGATCACGAGGCCCGACGTGATCCTCGCCTCCAACACGTCCTCGATCTCGATCACGCTGCTCGGCGCGGCGACCACGCGTCCCGACAAGGTCCTGGGGATGCACTTCATGAACCCGGTGCCGTTGATGGTGCTCGTGGAGATGATCCGCGGCCAGGCGACCTCGGGCGAGTCGATGCGAATCGCGTCGGGGTTGTGCACCCAACTGGGCAAGACGCCGATCGAAGCGGCCGACTATCCGGGCTTCATCGCCAACCGGATCCTGATGCCGATGATCAACGAGGCCATCTTCGCGGTGATGGAAGGCGTCGGCACGCCCGAGGCGATCGATGCGGTGCTGAAGCTCGGGATGAACCACCCCATGGGACCGCTGACGCTCGCCGACTTCATCGGCCTGGACGTCTGCCTGGCGATCCTCAACGTCCTGCACGAGGGGATCGGCGACCCGAAGTACCGCCCCTGTCCCCTACTGCGGCGGATGGTCGCGGCCGGTCATCTTGGCCGCAAGTCGGGCCAGGGCTTTTACTCGTACTAGCCAGAGCGCGGCGACGATCGGGCCGAGGATCGCGCACTCCTGCGCGACCGCGCGCGCGTTGGTCTTCATCGGGCCGCGCGTGAAGATTCGCAGACGCGCGGTCTCGGGGAAGAGGTCGACCCCCGAGATGTACCACTCGTGGTTGAACGGCCACATCAGCTGGAGGCCGAGCGGCGGATAGTAGTCAGCGCCGAGCCAGTCCAGGAGCAGGTGCGAACCGTAGGCGGCGGCGCACATCAGCGCGACGCGTACGACGGGGCGCCCCGTGCCGGCAGCGACCACCGCAGCCAATGCGGCCACACACAGCACCGCGCCGACGCTGTGCGTGGCCGTTCGGTGCGTGGTGAAGGCCAGATCGAGGTCTGGCGCGGCACCGAGGCCGGCACAGACCAGGGTCAGCCCGCCTCCGGCGCGTCGAAACAAGGAAGCCGCATTGGGCGCCGTGCGCAAGGCACGCTCGCCGGGGATGAGATCAGCCGCCCAGGCAGCGGCAACACCGGCCAGGGCATGGCCGATTGGGCTAGGCATGAGAGGGCCTATCATCGCAGATTCTGCAGTCCTGCCGCTCGCGAGGCGAAAGTGCCCTGTACCGTAAACAG
>DATASG010000110.1:0-2779 GCA_036269295.1 Vicinamibacterales bacterium
GAGCTCTTCTCCTTCGATGTCATCGTCGGCGACGTCGACCACGACGCTGTGGATGTCGATCCGGAACCACTCGCGAAACGTCTTGAGATCGCGGTTCTCTGGCCAGCTCGCCTCGTTCTCGGTCCAGGCGGACAGCTGAAAATCGAACAGCCAGGCGACGTTGTCTTCGACCCACTCCTGCAGCTCCTCCTCGAGGTCGAACTCGGGCAGGAGGAACGCCGACCCGTAGGCCTTGACGCGCGGCACGGTGATTGCGCCGCGGTTGAAGTCGGCATCGGTGTCGCGCATCCAGTCGATGAACGGCTGCGCGCCGGTGATGGTGACCGCGGTCCGGTTGATGACTCGCATGCGGGGATTCTAGTTCGACTCACACCATCCGTGTCGCCGCGGGCGGGTCGCCGCCCCGCCGCGCCGCGGCCGCCAGGCTGCGCGCGAGGGTAACCGCGATCTGCACGGCGCGGCTCGCCGGCTGGGAGGTGTAGCAGATGCGCAGCTGCCGATCGCCACCCTGGTCGACGTAGAACGGGTCGCCAGTCAGCACCATCACCGACTCGCGCAGCGCGTGTGCCTGCACCGCCCGTGCGGGCGCCCCCGGCGGCAGCTCGCACCAGAGGTACATGCCGCCATCGGGCACGCTGAACCTGAGTTGCGCGGCGGGCACGTGCTGCCGCAGCGCCTGCACCATCGCATCGCGCCGGCGCCGGTGCTCGGCCTTGAGGATCGCGAGGTGACGGTCCAGCACGCCGTTCTCGACCAGCTCGGCGATCACGAGCTGCGACAGGTTCTGCGTGTGGGGATCGACCTGCTGCTTGATGAGCGCCAGCTGGTCGACAATCGGCCGCACCGCGCTAATCCACCCCAGGCGCAGGCCCGGCGCGAGCATCTTCGAGAAGCTGTTGATGCGAATGACGACGGTGTGCGCCTCGTCGAGGGTGAAGAGCGACGGCGGCGGCGGCGGTCCGGCCAGCGCGAGGTCGCGATAGGTGTCGTCCTCGACAATCGGCACGCGGTAGCGCGCCGCCAGCTCCAGCATCTCGCGCCGGGTTCGAATCGGCAGGGTGACGCCGGTCGGGTTCTGGTGCGTCGGGTTGGTGTAGATCAACTTCGGGCGATACCGCAGCAGCAGCTCCTCGAGCTCGTCGGTGTCGGCGCGGGTGACGTCCCAGCCGATCAGCCGAGCGCCGGCATTGCGAAAGGTCTGAATCGCCCCGAGGTAGCCGGGCCGATCGATGACGACGGCGTCGCCGGGATCGATGAGGCAGCGCGCCAGGAGATCGAGCCCCTGTTGCGCGCCGGCGAGCACCAGGACATGCTCCGGCTCGCCGCCGAACCGGCGGGCCAGCGCGGCGCGAAAGGTCTGCAGTCCTTCGGTCGGTCCGTGGCGCCACGCGGCGTCTCCCCGGGTCGCGAGGACGTGGTTCATCGCCCGCTGGAAAGCCTCGGTGGGAAAGCAGTCGAGCGCCGGCACCCCGGCGGCCACCGAGATCAGCCGGGGATCGGCGGCCGCGCGTACGAGATCGCGGACCGTCGTCGTGTCGTTGGCCCTGAGCGCGGACGCCGCGATCTTGCCGCGCCACGCAAACGGCGCGCTGGCGGCATCGGGTTTCGCCGACACGAACGTGCCGCGGCCGACGTAGCCGCGGACCAGGCCGCGCGCCTCCAGCTCGCGGTAGGCGCTGACCACGGTCGCGCGGCTGACCTTCAGGCCGGCGGCGAGATCGCGCTCCGGCGGGAGCTGCTGCCCGGCGGCGACGTCGCCCCGGGCGATGCCGCGTTCGAGCACAGTGACGATCCGGCGGTAAAGCGGGCGCACGCGCGGCAGCGTCCGCGCGTCGACCCCGAGGGCGCGAAACAGACCATTCACCGATTGGCCTGATTGACGGGTGGCGGTCTTGGCCATGATGTCTTCACTATGCCACTTGAAACCAGTCCATTCAAAGCCGCCGGCGCGCCCGCGCGTCCGAGCGACGGCCTCGTCTACGTCAGCGGCTCATGGCAGCCCGCCGCCGACGCCTCGATCAGCGTCTTCGACCACGGCCTGCTCTACGGCGACGGCGTGTTCGAAGGCATCCGCGCCTACAACGGGCGCGTGTTCAAGCTCGAACGGCACATCGACCGGCTGTTCGACTCCGCGAAGGCGATCCGGCTCGACATCCCACAGACCCACGCCCAGGTCTGCGAGCTGGTGATCGAGACCTGCCGGCGCAACCGGATCAGCGACGGCTACATCCGCCTGGTCGTGACCCGCGGCCCGGGCGATCTCGGCATCGATCCTCGCAAGTGCCCGCGCGCCGAGCTGTTCGTCATCGCCCGCCAGCTGACGATGTATGCGGCGGCGGCGGCCGGCATCAAGGTCGTGACGTCGACCTTCCGGCGCAATCCGCCGGACGCGACCAGCCCGTCGATCAAGTCGCTGAACTACCTGAACAACATCCTGGCGCGCATCGAGGCCAACGATCGCGACGCCGACGAAGCGTTGATGCTCGACGGCCAGGGCTACGTCGCCGAAGCCACGGTCGACAACTTCTTCATCGTCACCGGCCAGGCGCTGTTGACGCCGCCGACCGCGACCAACCTGAAAGGGATCACGCGCGAGACGGTGCTCGACATCGCCGCCGGCCTCGGCATCACCGCCGAAGCGAGACCGTTCACGCTGTTCGACGTCTGGACCTCGAAGGAGGCGTTCATCTGCGGTACCGGCGCCGAGGTGGTGCCGGTCTTGTCGGTCGACGATCGGACGATTGGCGCCGGCGGCATCGGCCCGATCACGGCCCGCATC
>DATASG010000111.1:0-6726 GCA_036269295.1 Vicinamibacterales bacterium
CGCGCGCTGGGGCTATCGAATGGGGAACGGCGAGGTGGTCGATTCGATGCTGAACGAAGGGCTCACCTGTGCGATCGGGCTCACTCACATGGGGATCACCGCGGAGGAAGTAGCGTCGCGCTACCACGTATCCCGCGCCGATCAGGACGCGTTCGCCGCCGAAAGCCAGACCCGGGCGGTGCGGGCGATCGCCGAAGGGCGTTTCAAGGACGAGATTGTGCCGGTGGCCGTGCCGCAGAAGAAGGGCGGTCCGATTCTGGTTGACACCGACGAGTACCCGCGCGCGGGCACGACCACCGTGAAGCTCGGTGCGCTGAAGCCGGCGTTCAAGCCGGACGGCTCGGTGACGGCCGGCAATTCTTCCGGCATCAACGACGGCGCCGTGGCGATGGCGATCACGACGGCGAAGAAGGCGCAGGCGCTTGGCGGGAAGCCGCTGGCGCGCATCCTGGCCTACGCGTCGACCGGGGTCGATCCGAAGGTGATGGGCATGGGTCCGGTATCGGCCGCGCTCAAGGTGCTCGACCGCGCCGGCTTGAAGATCGCCGACATCGATCTCTTCGAGCTGAACGAGGCCTTCGCAGCACAGTCGGTCGCGGTCGCGCGGCAACTCGGGCTCGACCCGGCAAAGGTCAACGTCAACGGCGGCGCCATCGCGCTGGGCCACCCCATCGGTGCCAGCGGGGCGCGCGTCTTGACGACGCTCGTCTACGCGTTGCGGGCCCGCAGGCTGCGCTACGGTGTGGCGTCGCTGTGCATCGGCGGCGGCATGGGCATCGCCATGGTCGTAGAGAATCTAGAATTGTGAATCTGGAATTTGGAATTCGTGACGGGAATGCCCTTCGCGACTCGTGAAGGAATGCTATTCGCGCTGCCCGGTCACGACGCCGTCGTGGCTCACGCACGGGAGGCGGCGCCGGACGAATGCTGCGGGTTGCTGCTCGGCGGGGACGCGGAGATTGTCGAGGCGCTGCGGGCGCGCAACATCGCCGACGCTCCCGCATCCAGGTTTCTGATCGACCCCGTCGATCATTTCAACGCCCTCCGGACCGCGCGGGCGCGGTCGCTCGAGATCGTCGGCTTCTATCACTCGCATCCCCGCTCCGCCGCGGAGCCGTCGGCGCGCGATCAGGCGGAGTTCGACTACCCGGGCCACCTCTACGCCATCGTCAGCCTGCAAAGGGAGCCGGCGGAGGTCCGTCTTTACCGATTCACGTCCGGGAAATTTCAGCCGGTGTCCTTCGTCACAGTCTCCTGAATGGATGAAAAACGCTGTCACGCTGCGTCGCGGCGCCCGTATTACTCGTCGCGCAAGGCGATCAGCGGATCGACCCGGCTCGCGCGCAGGGCGGGGACAAGGCTCGCTGCCGCCGCGATCGCCACCAGCAGCGTCGCCACCGCCGCGAACGTGAAGACGTCGGTGGGGCTGGTGCCGAAGAGGAGCGAGCGCAGCAGGCGCGTGACCACCAGCGCGAGCGCGATACCGACGCCTACGCCGTAGCCCGCCAGCCGCAAGCCCTGGCCCATGACGTCGGCGATGACGTCGCACGGCTGGGCGCCGAGGGCCATCCGCACGCCGATCTCGCGCCGCCGCTGCGCGACGATGAAGGCGAGCACGCCGTAGAGCCCGATCGCGGCGAGCGAGACCGCCATCACGCCGAACGCAGCCAACAGTGTGGCGCTGAAGCGCCGCCGCGTCAGCGACTTCGACAGCTGCTCGTCCATCGTCAGGATGGCGCCGATCGGCTGATCCTTGTCCACCTGCCAGATCGCCTTGCGGACACTGGCCTGGAGGCTGTTGCTGCCGGCGTCCGAGGCGCGCAGCGTGAACACCATCGACGGCCACGGATCCTGGCCGTAGGGGACGTAAATCGTCGGTTGTGGCGGCTGGTCGAGCGCCGCGGCGTGTACGTCGCCGACGACCCCGACGACCGTGATTTCGGAGCTGCCGATCCTGAAGCGCTCGCCGAGCGGGTTGCGATTGGGCCAGAAGCGCTGCGCCGCCGCGGCGCCGACGATCGCGACCGGCGCGCGTCCTTCCGCGTCAGACTCTTCGAAGAAGCGTCCGCGCAGCAGCGGGATCTCCATGGCGCGGAAAAAGTCCGGTGAGGTGGTCCGGTAGTGCGCGCTGGCGACGACGTCCGGTGGAAGGCCCCGAATGGTGAGCCCGCGCGTGCTGTTGCCGGGGAGCAAAGGCAGCCGGCTGATCGCCCCTGCGATCGTGACGCCCGGCACCTGGCGGAGGGCGCCGACGCTCCGCCGCCAGAACTCCGCCTTCTTCTCCGGCGTCGGATAGCGCGCGGCTGTCAGGGCGACCCCGACCGTGACTACGTGATCCGGGTTGAATCCAGGCGGCTCGTTCTGCAGCCTGATGAAGCTGCGAATGGTCAGACCGGCGCCGACGAGCAGGACCAGCGACAACGCGATCTCGCCGGCGACCAGCGCGGCGCGAATCCGGCGCTGTCCGAGACCGCTGCCGCCGCGCGCGCCCTGTTTGAGATCGCCGTGGACGTCGGCCGACGCGAGCTGGTGCGCCGGCGCGAGGCCGAAGAGCAGGCCGGCCGCGGTCGAGGCCGCAAGGCCGAACAGCAGTACCGTGCGATCCACGGTCACCGCTCCGGCGAGGCCGAGATCGGTTGGGCTGATCGCGAGAATCGGTCCAATCAACCACATCGCCAGGAGCACTCCCGCGATCCCTCCGAGCACCGCGAGAACGAGGCTCTCGGTGACCAGCTGCGCGACGATCCGGCCGCGCGTCGCGCCCAGGGCGATGCGAACCGCGATCTCCTGGTGACGGGCGGTCGCGCGCGCCAGCAGCAGGCCGGACACGTTGGCGGTCGCGATCACCAACAGCACGCCGACCGCCGCGAACAGCAGCAGCACCGTCTGCCGCACGTCCCCGACGATGTCGGCGCGGAGCGGCGTCAGCAGCACGCCGAGGTTGCGGTTCTCGTTCGGGAAATCGCGCTCGAGCGACGCCGCGACCGTGTTCATGTCCGCCTGCGCGGCCTCCAGGCCGGTGCCGTGGCGTATCCGGGCCAGGACGGAGAAATACGAGCGCGTGCGCACCGGCGCCGGATCGATGCCAGGCGTCAGCGGATCGTCCGGCACCCGCCAGTGCGGCGCGACCCAGATGCTGGTGCGGCCGGGATAGTCGATGCCCGCCGGCATCACGCCCACGATCGTGTGCGGCTCGTCGTTGAGCCGGACCATCTGACCGATCGCGTCGGCGCGGGCGCCGAAGCGCTGCCGCCAGAGGCCGTCGCCGATCACGGCCACGCGCGGTGCCCGGCGCCCTTCATCGCCGGCGGCCAACCCGCGGCCGAGCGCCGCCTTGACGTCGAGCAGGTCGAAGAAATTCGCGTTGACGATCGCGCCCGACAGGCTTTCAGGCCGATCGCCGGAGAGCGCGAGCGTGGCTTGCCGGAACGCCGCCAGGCCGACGAGACTGCGAGTGCGGAGGCGCCAGTCGAGAAAGTTGGCGGGTGTGGCGTCGAAGTTGTTCTGCTTCGTCTGGGTGTTGACGTCGGTGACGAGCACGAGATCGTCCGGCCTGGCGAAGGGCAGGGGCCGCAGCAGCACCGCGTTCACGATGCTGAAGATCGCGGCGTTGGCGCCGACGCCGACGGCGATGGTCATGACCGTCAGCAGCAGGAAGCCCGGCGCCCGGCGGAACGTCCGCCCCGCGTAGCGGAGATCCTGAAGCAGGCGCTCGATCATTGGGCTCTCAAGGCTTCGACCGGCGGAATTCGCGCGGCGCGCCGCGCCGGGAAGTAGCTCGCCGCGATCGCCACCGCACCAAGCACCATGACGACGGCTGCGAAGGTAACGGGCTCGGTGCCGGCGGTTTCGTAGAGCAGGCTCGTCAGCGTGCGGCTCAGCGCCAGCGCGAGCACGACGCCGATTCCGAGACCGGTGGCGGCGAGCCTGACGGCCTGTCCGACGACCATGCCGTGGATGTCGCGCGCTTTGGCGCCGAGCGCGAGCCGGATCCCTATCTCTGACGTACGCTGGCTGACGGCGTACGACATCACGCCGTAAACCCCGATCGCCGCCAGCGCGAGCGCCAGCGCCGCGAATGTCGTCAGCAGCATCGAGCTGAACCTCGCCTGCGCCAGCGTGCGAATCACCCACTGGTCCATCGTTCGAACGTCGGCCACCGGCTGGTCCTTGTCCATGGCGCGGACTTCGCGTTCGACGAGCGGCGCGAACGCCGCCGGGTCCGACCCGGTTCGCACGGTCAGCGTCATCGCGCTGTACGCCAGTTGTGGAGGCGGCCAGTAGGTCATGGGGCGCGTCTCGGCTGCCAGGTCGGAGAATTTCACGTCGCCGACAACGCCGATAATCTCGGTCGGCACGTTCCGCAGGCTCATCGCGATGACCAGGCTCTTGCCGAGCGCATTCGCGCCCGGAAAGTAGCGGCGCGCCAGCGCCTCGTTGATGACGACGACGTTCGACTTCTCGCGCAGCTCGCGCCCGGTGAAGAGGCGCCCGCGCAGCAGCGGACCTTTCATCGCGCTGAAGTATCCGTTGTCGCACACGCTCACGTCGGTCGCCGGGCTCTGGCCCGGCAGCGGCGGAGGCTGGCCGACGATCTCGAAGCTGGTGCCGGCGCCCGGGCCGGCGAGCGGCAGGTAGCTGACCGCCCCGGCGCTCTCGACTCCCGGGATCGCCGAGAGCCGAGCCACCAAGGTGGCGAAGAAATCGATCCGCTTCGCGTCATCCGGATAGCGTCGCGTCGGAATGGTGACGCGCGCCGTCAAGACGTTGCGCGCGTCGAAGCCGGGGTTGACGCTCCGTAGAGTGCTGAAACTACGGATCATCAGGCCGGCGCCGACGAGGAGGACGACGGCGAGCGCGATCTCGCCGATGACCAGCGCGTGGCGAATGCGGCGATGGCGGATACCCGCGCCGATCTGCCGCGCCCCATCCTTCAACGCGTCGTGCACGCTGCCACGCGCCCCTTCGAATGCGGGCGCGAAGCCGCATGCGATCGCGGTCGCGATCGACACGGCGGCGGTGAAGCCTAGCACGGGGTAACTCAGATGAACCGGACCAAGATCGACGAGACTCACCGGGCTGATCGCCAGCAGAAACTCGAGCCCCCATGCCGCGACCAGCAGGCCGAACCCTCCGCCCAGGGTGCACAGCACGAGGCTCTCCGTGAGCAGTTGCCTGATGACGCGGATCCGCCCGGCGCCGAGCGCGGCGCGAATCGCCATCTCGCGCTGGCGCGTGGCGCCGCGGGCCAGCAGCAGGTTTGCGACATTGGCGCAGGCGATCAGCAGCACGAAGCCGACGGCGCCGGTCAACACGAGCAGCGCGGACCGCAGATCCCCGGACAACTCGCGATGCATCGGGACCAGGAGCGCGCCCCAGCCAGTGTCGAATTGCGGGAATTCCTTCGTCAGACCACTGGCGATCGTATCCATCTGCGCCTGCGCTTCGGTGAGCGCGGTGCCTTGTTTCAGGCGCGCGATGGCGGTCAGGTAGCGACCGCGGGGTTCGCGGCTCGCCTCGGTGAAGGCGAAGGGCATCCACAAGTCGGCCGGTTTGCCGGTAAGCGACCATCGCTTGACGAAGAGCCGCATGTCGGCCGGCATCACGCCGACGATGGTGACGCCACGGCTATTGAGCTGAATGGTTTGGCCGACAATGGCGGGGTTGCCGGCGAAGCGGCGTTTCCACAGGCCATAGCTCAGGACCGCCACCGCGTCGTGCCCCTCCGGACCTTCGTCGCCGGAGAAGGCGCGTCCGACGAGCGGCGCGACACCGAGCGTCGGGAAGAAGTCGGGCGTGACGTCCATGCCGATGACTTCCTCCGGCGCGCCGGCGCCGGTCAGGTTGGTGCGGTAGTCGTAGAACGGCGCCATCCGCTCGAAGGCGGTGGCGCGCTCGCGCCAGCGGACGAAGTTCGCGGGGCCAATGGTGTTGGTCTGACCGGGCCGGCGCGCGTTGGTTTCCCACATGACGACGAGGCGTCCGGGATCCCGGAACGGCAGCGGCTCGAGCAGCACGGCGTTGACGAACGTGAAGATCGCGGTGTTGGCGCCGATGCCGAGCGCCAGCGCGAGCACGGCGATGGCCGTGAAACCCGGCGTGCGCAGGCACAGCCGGATCGCATAGCGGAGGTCTTGAAGGACGGCGTCCATGCACGATTAGAGCAGCGTATCGGCCGCTTTGGTTGTCGCCGGTGTCAATGGAATCGCGGACCACTGGAAGTGCAGGTGCATGGTGCCGAGCTTGATGTCGACCTCGAGCCCCAGCGCGTGCGCGCGCGATTCGGCGAGCGCCTCGGCGTCGAGACGAAAGAAGGCGGGCCGGACGCCGATCGTGAACGGGCCGTCGGCCGGCGCGGTGATGCCAACCGACACGAGCGCGGCGAAGAGGATCAGCGTTCCGATCAGCGTCCGCCCGAGCCGGGTTCGAAGGGCCACGCCTCGCGTAAGGCGAGGGTCATGCCAAATCGAACAGTCAGGGTCGAGCTGATTCTCCTAGACAAAACGCCGGTCAGGAAGCGGCCGGACGGGGACCTGTCCGGTTGTGGGACGACGGTGTCCCGCCTTCGCGCTTGGCGCGCTTCGGCGGGCGGGTCCGGCTTCGCTTTAGCGCGGCCCGATCGACACTCTTCGACAAGACATCGACAGATCAAAGGGCCGGGGAGGAGGCTTCGTTTTACGAAGCCTCCTCCCCAGCCCTTTGATCTGTCGATGTCTTGTCGAAGAG
>DATASG010000112.1:0-3052 GCA_036269295.1 Vicinamibacterales bacterium
CCCGCGGCGCCGGTCCTCGCGCCTCGACCTTGGCGATGTGCAGCGTCGATCCGGCGCCGAGCACGTCGCCGACGACGTCGCCGTCGACTTCCGGGCCGGCGGCGATGAAGATGCCGCCGCCATGCTGCGCGTACGCCGCCAGCAGCTCGCGTCCGCGGTGCTCGAGCCCGACCGTCGAGAGCAGCACGACCGCCGCGTGCGGACCGAGTCGATCCTCGCTCCATCCGGCGAGCGACGCGCCGCTCGCGCCCGCTACCTGAAACGCTGAGTCCGTCGCCGTGCCGGCCGCCAGCGCGTGCTGCAGGTAGAAGGCATCGCGGTTGGCGTCGCCCGAACCGGTGACCAGCAACACCGACGGCTTGCTGGCGGCGCCGAGCACCGCGTAGCGCACGTTGTCCGCCTGAATCCCGTCGCCATCGTCGACGCTCACCGCGGCGGAGGCGCCCCGCGGCGCGCCGGCGAATGTCGCGTCCGCCGACTGGTTGGCGCCGAGGGAGACCGTCGCCTCACCCGCGGGACGATTGTCGATTCGCAGATGGACGCGTGCATCGCGCGGTCGCGGCCCGGCGTTGCGCACGGTGGCGACGACGCGGTCGGGCATCGGCCGCACGGCGGTGACGGCGAGGTTCGGCGGCATCGCCCCAACGTCCGCGATCTGGATCGTCGTGCCGCTCGGAACCGTCGCATGATCGCCGGCGCGCCAGCCGATCGCCTGCAGGTCGGTGACGATCACGACGGTGCCGTGGCGGCCGGTCAGCGACTGCGACGCCGCCGACAACGCCGTCCGGTAGCGGGTGGCGCCGAAGCCGACCGACGCCTGTTCGATCGCGTCCGTGGCCAGCGTCCGGTCCGACCCTGGCCGCGCCACGATTTCCGCCTCGTCGGCGAAGGTAACGACGCCGACGAGATCGCCGGCCGGCGCCTTGGCGATCGCCTCCTTCGCCAGCTGCTTCGCGCGCTCGAAGCGCCCCGGCGCCGCGAGGCTGTACGACGTGTCCAGCGCGACGATGGTGACGCCGGTCGATCCGGCCGCCGTGCCGGTCGCCAGGAACGGACGCGCGAACGCCAGCGCCAGCAGCAGCAGCGCCGTCACCCGCAGCGCCAGCAGCAGCAGCTCGCGCAAGCGTCGCCGATCGGTGTGCTCCACCGGCGCCTGCTTGATCAACTTCACCGGCGCGAACTTGACGCGGTCTTCCGGCTCGCGCCGCAGCAGGTGCAGCACCAGTGGAATGACGGCGGCAGCCGCTCCAGCCAGGAAGAGAGGGGAGAGGAAGGACATCAGCGATCAACTCTCAACGTTGAAGTCTCAGTGAGCGCTGAGCGTTGAGCCCTGAGACTTTGCTCATAGCGATCTCGACCGCGTCGAGAGGTATGACAGGAGAGCGATCTCGAGCGGCTGGCTGGTGTCGACGAGCTGGTAGTCGATGCCGCTGGCGCCGAGCTCGCGGCGGTAGCGCTCGATCAGCGCCCCTATCTCCTTCAGGTAGTGTGCCCGAACCGCACCTGGCACCACCGTGATCTCGTCGCTGGTCTCGAGATCCTCGAAGCGCGTCGCGCGCTCGAACGGAAACTCGATCTCGTCGTGGTCGAGCGTGTGGAAGACGATGACGTCGATGCCGCGGAACTGGAAGTGCTTGAGGCCGCGGATGATCTCGTCGGGATCGTCGAGCAGATCCGAGATCAGCACCACCATGCCGCGCTTGGTCAGCGTCTCGGCGAGCTGGTGCAGGGGCTTCGACACGTTGGTGCGGTGCGCCGTCCGCAGCCGGTCGAGCGTGACCAGCAGCGCCAGCAGGTGGCCGGGGCGCGAGCTCGCCGGCAGCATGCTGACGATGTTCTCGTCGAACGCCGCCAGGCCGACCGCGTCGCGCTGGCGGTTCATCAGGTAGCCGAGCGACGCCGCCAGGCAGGCGCCGTACTCGAACTTCGACATCCCGTGGTGTGAGCCATAGCCCATCGAGCCGCTGACGTCCAGCATCAGGTGGCAGTCGAGGTTGGTCTCCTCCTCGAATTTCTTGATGTAGTAGCGATCGCTGCGGGCGTACACCTTCCAGTCAATCGTCGCGATGTCGTCGCCGGGAATGTACTGCCGGTACTCCGCGAACTCGACGCTGAAACCCTTGAACGGGCTGCGGTGCAGCCCCGACAGCAGCCCTTCGACAACGGTCCGCGCCTTGAGCTCGAGCGTGCCGAGGCGCGACACCACCGCGGGGTCGAGGAACGGCCGATCGTGCGCGGTCCACGGCATCGCTACATTCCGCTCCTGGGCAACGGCACGGTCGCGATCAGCTTGTCGATGATCGCGTCGGCGTTGATCCGCTCCGACTCGGCGTAGAAATTGGTCATGATCCGGTGGCGCAGGATCGGCTTGGCCAGCTCGTGGATGTCCTGGATCGACACGTGGTAGCGCCCGTGAATCAGCGCCCGCGCCTTGCCGCCCTTCACCAGCGCCTGCGAGCCGCGCAGCCCGGCGCCCCACTTCACCCATTTGTCGATGAAGTCCGGCGCGCCCGGCTGGCCGGGACGTGACGCCGCGACCAGCCGGACGGTGTAGCGCGCCACTTCCTCGGCGATCACGACCTGCCGCGCCAGCTCCTGGAACTGCAGGATGTCCGGCCCGGAGAGCACCCGCAGCGGCGCCGGCCGATCGGCGCCGGTGGTCTGCGTCACCACCGTCACTTCGTCATCCTCGTTCAGATACCTGATGACGACGTTGAACATGAACCGATCGAGCTGCGCTTCGGGGAGTGGATACGTGCCCTCGAGCTCGATCGGGTTTTGCGTGGCGAGCACGAAGAAGGGACGCTCGAGCGGATACGTCCGTCCTGCCGCCGTGACGTGGTATTCCTGCATCGCCTCGAGCAGCGCTGCCTGCGTTTTCGGCGGCGTGCGATTGATTTCGTCGGCGAGGATGATCTGCGCGAAGATCGGCCCCTTGACGAACCGCAGCCGGCGCGTGCCCTCCTGCTCGTCGAGGATCTCGGTGCCGGTGATGTCCGACGGCATGATGTCGGGGGTGAACTGGATCCGCTTGAAGTCGAGATCGAGAATC
>DATASG010000113.1:0-14198 GCA_036269295.1 Vicinamibacterales bacterium
TCGCCGGCGCCAGCGGCGTCACGATCGGCGGCGTCGCCGGCTATGCCCGGGGGGCCGTCGACGCCGCGCTGATGCGCGTGACCGACGGCCTCCTCGCCGTGCCCAGACTGCCGCTGCTGATGATTCTGGCGGTGGTGCTGCGGCCGTCCGTCCGTATGCTGATCGTCCTCATCGGCCTCGCCTGCTGGATGGAAACCGCACGCGTCGTCCGCGCCGAGTTCATCGCGCTCGGCGGCCGCGGCTTCGTCGAGGGCGCAATGGCCGCCGGCGCCGGGGATCTGCGCGTGCTGGTTCGACACCTGCTGCCGAACGCGGCGCAGGCGGTCGCGGTCTCGATCACGCTAACAGTGGCGCGCGGCATCTTGCTGGAATCGGCGCTGAGCTTCTTCGGCGTGGGTGTGCGCCCGCCTCAGGCCAGTTGGGGCAACATGCTCTATCAGGCGCAGGCGTCGCTCGGCACCGAGCCGTGGCTCGCGATCGCGCCCGGCCTCTTCATCCTGATGACCACCGTGTCAGTCAACCTCGTCGGCGATGGGCTGGCGACAGACTCCGCCGACCGTTAGCACCTTTTCCGACCTGACCTCCGGGCGCGCCTCGCGCTAATCCACGACGGCGCCGCGATCGCCCGGCAGCAGCAACTGCCGGTGAGCCCACCACGGCGCGATGCCGTTGGACATCACGCGCTCATGAAACTCACGCAGGTTGAACGCCTGGCCGCGCGCGGCCGCGACGTCACGGCGTAACTTGAGCGCCGCCATCTTGCCGAGAAAATATCCACCGTAAGTCGGATCGTAAGTGCCGCGGGTGGCTTCCTGCCGGGCCGCCGGAGCCGGCAGATGCGCCTCGGCCTCGAACAACTGCGCGGCACGATCGATGGACCACTCACCGCTGTGCAGCCGCAGTCCAGAGATGAGGCGGCAGATCCGCGTCAGCGCCTCGCTCGTCTGGGCGAGCCGATAGCGCGGATCGTCGCCCTTGAACCCCTGGTCGGCGACCAGCTGTTCCGCGTAATGCGCCCAGCCGTCCTGCCCCGACGAGGGCTGCGGAAACGGATTGAGCCCGATCCAGATGCGGCGGATCTTGCCCGGCGTCCGCCGCATGAACAGGCTGTGGACGTAGTGGCCGGGCGCCACCTCGTGCGCGCTGATGTCGGCCAGCGTCGCGTAGTTGAATTTCTGCAGCCAGGCATCCTGGCGTTCAATCGGCCAGCCGGCTTGAGCGTCGGTGATGTAATAGAAGCTGCTGACCGGATGGGTCTCGAGCGGCGGCGACGAGTGCATCGACGCGAGGCCGAGATCGTAGGCCGGCGCGGCCGCGACGATGACGTGCTCGCCCGCGGGCAGATCGACCAGGCGGCGCTCTCGGATGAATGCGAACAGCTCATCGACGATCTTCTGAGCGGCCGGCACTACCTCTCCACGTTGGGGATGGTTGTTCAGCACGTCGCGCCACACGTCGACGGCCGGCCGGCTCGGATCGACCCGCGACGCCGCCGTGGTGAACTCCGCCTGAGTCTTGGTCAATTCCCGCTCGCCGATGGCGAGCAGGGTCGCCGCTGGTGTGTCGATCAGCTCCTCCGCGCGGTACCTGGCCTCGACGTTCGCGGTCCCGATCGCATAATTCCCAGTTGCTTCGGTCAGCCTCGTCGTCTCCAGTTCGGTCGCGTACTGCTCCACGGCGACGCGCGCGGCATCCGCCGCTGAGCGCATCGAGGCTTGCAGCGCCGGGTTCTTCACGTCGGCAAAGGCGAGACCCAAATCCCGGTTCAGAAGGTCGGCGACGCCGCGGAACATGACCGCAGCGCGCTCCACGAACACCCGAGGCGGCTGCCGGATATTGGTCCGCGCCGCCGACAGCAGAGCCGGCACCCGGCGCAGCTTGGTGACCACCTGCCGCATCCTGGCCGGAGCCGCAGACGATTCCATCGTCATCAGGTTGTGCACGCCGTCCGAGATCGCGGTAGCGTAGATCATCGGATTGCGGGTCCACGTCCGGACCGTGTCCAGGTCCAGCAGCCACCCGTCGATGATGCCCTGCAGGATGCGGTGGTCCACCCGCTCGTCGGGCGTCAGGCGTGCGACGTCGACCGCGCCGAGCGTCTGCCGCGTCGCCCGCAACCACTTGACCTCGGCCGCGATCGCGGTCGCCGAGAAATCCTCGAGCTCGCCGTCGTGAGCGTGAAGACCGTTGCCGGCCGCAATCGATGGATGATAGACGGCGAAGCGATCGAGATATCCGTCGACGAGGACGGCGAAGGGCGCCCGCGTCTGCGCCACGGCGTGCGGCAGCAAGACCGTGACCGCGAACAGGACGCCGGTCGCGAAGAGGCGACGCGCCCGCAACTCAAACAGCACGCCGCGAGTCTAGCCCCCGGGCCGAGGAGGGATCAAGGCGTGGCGTCCCGCACCCACGTCGCGTAGGCCTCGCTCCCGGCCGCCTCGATCACCACGAGCTCCGGCAACTCGTAGGGATGGAGCGCGCGAAGCCGAGCCTCGAGAACAGCGCGGCGGCCTCGCGTCGTCTTGATGACTACCTGTCGTTCGGGGCCGCTCTCGACGGCATCGTTCCACCAGTAGGTCGACGCCATCGGCGCGTGGACGTTGACGCAGGCGGCGAGCCGCTCCTCGACCAGCGTCCGCGCCAGGCCGGCTGCGCGATCGTCGTCCGGCATCGTCGTCAAAATAAGGATGAGGTCATTCATCGCTCTTGTACTTTCACGCGAGTTGTTGTACTGTTTTTTTCCACGTGCCGAAGAAGATCGACGTCAAGCGGACGGCCCGACGACGCGCGCGTGCGCAGGAGAAACCGACGCGCAACGGCCGGATCGTTCAGCTCCTGGTGCTCCTGGTGGCCTCAATCATTATCGTCGATGGCCTCGTCGGCGATCGAGGGCTGCTGGCGATGCTCCGCGCGCGGCACGAGTATGACCAGCTCGCCGGGTCGATCGCGCGGCAGCGGGCAGAGAACGCCCGGCTCCGCGATCAGGCGCGCCGCCTGCGCGAGGATCCGAGCGCGATCGAAGAAATCGCGAGACGCGAGCTCGGGCTGATTAAACCGGGCGAGCGCGTCTTCATCGTCAAAGACGTGAAAACGCCAACGACGCCGCGCTAAGACCCGAGCTGAACACGGCTGTCGAGCAATCAGGCGCGGCGCTGCGACAGCCGATGTTGCACGCGGATGCCAAGAGCGCCTGCGAACGAAAGCGCGCTGAGGAGCGCGAGCAGCGGCAGCGAGCTCGCCGTCCGCGGCAGGTGCCGGCGCGCGGTCCGCGGAGCGGGGTTCGCGGCCGCGGATCCCGAGGTCGCCACGGGCGATGACGCCGCGGTGGTCGTCACCGGCGTCGCGACAGGCGTGCGGCGCTCGCTCGAGTCCTTGAGCGCCTCGTCGGTCGAGATTGGCCGATCATTTTCGTCAATCCGCGCGACCTCGGTGTTCTTCATCGACGTGACGCGATCGGCGTCGCTCGACGATGCGGTCGTGCGATCGGTGTAGGCCAGCACTGGCTGGTGCGCGGCTTTCGCGATCCTCAACGCCTGCTCGTGCGGGTAGACGAATTCGTAGCCGTAGGTCTCGCCCGGATAAAACCACACCTGGACCGCCGGCGGCCTGCCAGCCTCCGTTTCCTTGAACATCACCACCGGCGTATTGCTCGCCGTCATCCGCCGATTGGGCATGCTGATGAACATGCCGTAGGTCTTGGTTCCAGCCTTGTCGGAAACCTTCACCACCCGCCGTCCGCCTTCCGGATCCGCGAGTTGGAAGCGATAGGTGCCCGCCGGCAGCGCGATGCCCGGCACCTCGACCGGACCGCTGAAGGTCAGCAGTGTCAGTTTGGTGAAATCGTCAGCGTGAGCCGACGGAGCCAGGCCGGCAGCGAGTAGCACTGCTCCGCACGCGATTCTCAACGTCTTCATGAGTCCCTCCATGGCGAATGCCATGAAAAGTCACTGCAGGTTGTGTGCCGACGCAGCTCTTCGGATCCGGGTCAGCCACTGCGGACAGCCGTTCGTCAACCCGAGCGCGTCACATCTGGCGGTTGAGACGAGCTCTGCCGTGACCGTCCGCGTCGGTATCACCTGATCGTCCACAGATAAATCATCAATCCGTTCACATCCTGAGACTTCTCGGGCGGCCACTGCTCGCCCATGTCGAACTGATGAGACACGATTCGGGTGCCAGGCCTGAGCTCCCGCCTCAACTTGGGGATCAGATCCTGGTTGATGCGCGGCAGCAGGAACAACGTGACCACGGTCGCCTGACTGATGTCAGCGTCGAACAGATCCTGCGTCAGAAACCAGACACGGTTGCTGACCCCGGCCTTGGTCGCGTGATCGACAGCCTCGCGATTGAGCTTGGCGTCGAGCTCGATGCCGACACCGATCGCGCCGTACCGCTGCGCCGCGGCGATCGGGATCCGGCCGTCCCCCGATCCGAGGTCGTAGACGACATCGTTCCCGGTCACGTGCGCCAGCTGCAGCATCGCGTCAACCACGCTGTCGGGTGACGGCACGAAACGAACGTCCGGTCTCTTCGTCCCCTTGAACGGCTGCGCCTGGGCGGACGCGGCGGCAAGCATGACGGCCAGAAGCACGGTAGAGCGCACACGATCCACAGATGACACAGATTACACGGGTTGAGCAGGCAGCACACCCGCGTTCCAGCGGGCATCACGCAACGGTGACGCCTGGCGCCCACATCTCTCTTCTTCTAACCCGTCCAGCCGTGTAATCCGTGGATAATCTCGTGAATGACACCCGAGGAATTTCGCGCCGCCGGACACCAGATCGTCGACTGGATTGCCGACTATCGCGCCACCGTGGCCATGCGGCCGGTGATGGCGAGGACCGAGCCGGGCGACGTCAAGCGGCAGTTGCCGGCGCAGCCGCCGGATCAGGCCGAGTCGTTTGACGCGATTGTCCACGACCTGGATCAGATCATCGTGCCCGGGCTGTCGCACTGGCAGCACCCGCAGTTTTTCGGCTACTTCCCCTGCAACGGCACGCTCGCCAGCGTGCTGGGAGACTATGTCAGCACCGGCCTCGGCGTGTTGGGCCTGGCGTGGCAGTCGAGCCCGGCATTGACCGAACTCGAAGAGGTGGTCACCGACTGGATGCGCGGGATGCTCGGGCTCTCGGACGCATGGAGCGGCGTGATTCAGGACACCGCCTCCACCAGCACGATGATCGCCCTGATGTGCGCGCGCGAGCGGACCACCGGCTACAGCTCGAACCGCGGCGGGCTGCAGGCGGAACCGCAGCCGCTCGTCGTCTACACCTCGGCGCACAGCCACAGTTCGGTCGACAAGGCGGCGCTGCTTGCCGGCTTTGGCCGCGACAATGTCCGCGTGATCGCGCACGACGAGCGCTACGCCATGCGGCCCGAGGCGCTGGCCGCCGCGATCGCCGACGACCTGCGTGCAGGCGCCAAGCCCTGCGCGGTCGTGGCGACGTCCGGCAGCACCGCGTCGACCGCGTTGGACCCGATCGACGCGATCGCGACGCTCGCGATGCAGCACCGTCTGTGGCTGCACGTGGATGCGGCGATGGCCGGGTCGGCGATGGTCCTGCCGGAATGCCGCTGGATGTGGGCCGGCGTCGAAGGAGCCGACTCGCTGGTGATCAACCCGCACAAATGGCTGGGCGCCGCCTTCGACTGCACCTTGTACTATGTGCGCGACCCGGAACATCTCGTGCGCGTGATGTCGACGAACCCGAGCTTTCTCCAAACCGCGGCAGACGGCCGCGTCAAGAACCTGCGCGACTGGGGCATCCCGCTCGGCCGCCGGTTCCGCGCGCTGAAGCTGTGGTTCCTGATCCGGGAGCAGGGGGTCTCCTGCCTGCGGGCGCGGTTGCGGCGCGATCTCGACCACGCCCGTTGGCTCGCTGGCGCTGTCGAAGGCGCACCGGGGTGGACGCTGCTCGCCCCGGTGCCGCTGCAGACGCTCTGCGTCCGTCACCAGCCGGCCGGCGTCGAGGGCGAGGCGCTCGATCGCCACACACTGGGATGGTGCGATCGCATCAATCGATCGGGTGCCGCCTATCTGACGCCGGCCGTTCTCGACGGCCGCTGGATGGTACGCGTGTCGATCGGCGCGGAGCAAACCGAGCGCCGGCACGTCGAGGCGCTGTGGCAGACGATGAGGATGGAGGCAGAACGATGACCATAACCGGAACAGAGACCTACACATCGGTTGCGGCGCGGGAGCGTCATGTGCCTCGCGGCCTGTCGAACACCCACGCCATCTTCGTCGACCGCGGCGAAGGCACACGCGTGTGGGACACCGCCGGCAAGGAGTACCTCGACTTCACGAGCGGTATCGGCGTCCTCAACACCGGCCACCGTCACCCGCTCGTGGTCCGCGCGGTGCGGGAGCAGCTCGATCGCCTGATGCACACCTGCTTTCAGGTAACGATGTACGAGCCGTACGTGACGCTGGCGGCGCGACTTTCCGCGCTCGCGGGCGGCGTCGACACGCACAAGACGGTGCTCTTCACCACCGGGGCGGAGGCGGTCGAGAACGCCGTCAAGATCGCGCGTGCGCACACCAGGCGATCGGCGATCGTCGCGTTCAGCGGCGCGTTCCACGGGCGCTCGCTGCTCGCCCTCAGCATGACGGCGTCGAGCCCGGCCTACCGCCAGAACTTCGGCCCGTTTGCCCCCGAGGTGTACCGCGCGCCCTACCCGGACGACTACCGCGGTTGGACGACCGACAGGGCCATCGATGCGCTCGAGGAGTTGTTCAGCACCGAAGTCACGCCGGAACAGATCGCCGCGGTCGTGATCGAGCCGGAGCTCGGCGAAGGCGGATTCATTCCAGCGCCCGCCCCGTTCATGCGGCGTCTCCGCGACCTGACTCGAGCGCACGGCATCGTCCTTGTCGCCGACGAAGTGCAGAGTGGCTTCGGCCGAACCGGGCGGATGTTCGGCTACCAGCACTCCGGGATCGAACCCGATCTCGTGGTGATGGCCAAGAGCCTGGCCGCCGGCCTGCCGCTCTCCGCCGTCACCGGTCCGGCGGCGATCATGGACACGCCGCTGCCCGGCGGGCTCGGCGGCACCTACGGCGGCAACCCCCTCGCGTGCGCCTCGGCGCTGGCGGTGCTCGACGTGTTCGAGACGGAAGGACTGGTCGCGCGAGCAGCTGCCATCGGCGAACAGCTGCGCGCGGCGCTGCTCCGCCTCCAGGCGCGGGTGCCCCAGATCGGAGACGTGCGGGGCCTGGGCGCCATGCTCGCGATCGAGCTGGTCGTCGATCCTGCGACCAGGGAACCCGATGCGGGGTTGGCGCAGCGCATCATCGATCGCGCCCGTGACCGCGGGTTGCTGCTGCTGAAGTGCGGGCCGCACAAGAACGTCGTGCGGCTGCTGCCGCCGTTAACCGCTTCTTCCGACGAGATGATGTCCGCCGCGGCGCGGCTGGAATCGGCCGTGGACGACGCGCGAGGGTGAATCGTCGCGCGCGGGGTGTGGCAGCTGGCGGGCGGGGTGTGGCAGTTGCTGGAAAGAACGGGCCGCTAGCGGCCGGAGTCCCGGTTCGGCCCGAGGCGGTGCTCCGAGATCCACTGCGAGCTGACCTCGCCGAGATCGGCGCGCGGTCCGGTGCGCTGGCGCGCGAAGACGGCCCCCAAGCCGAGAATCGCCGCGACGCCGGCGGCGACGACCAACAAGACGATCATGTCAGGCTTTCGCGGCGCCCTTGCGCGGGCTCCCCTTGCGCGCGGCAGGCGTGGACGCGGCGGCGGTCGCCGGCGTGTCAGGGCCGCCCGCCTTGATGAACTCCTGCACCCGCTGGCGGCGCAGCATCTTGCGTTTGCGTTCTTTCTGAAACCGTGCGCGATCGCCGTTTCGGCGTGACATACAGACTGCTTTCGTTATCGGGAATGGCGGGCTCAGCGCGCGGAGTCGCGGATTATCAGCTTCCACTATACATGATCCGGTGCATCGCCTTATGTGATCGTCAGCACCGGCGGCGCGTTCGCCGCGCGACCGCGTGTTGTAGCATGCAGGCATGGCCGGTTTGCTGACGCCCTTCAGGATAACCAGCGGCCGTCACTTCCGCCTCGAGGAGCACGACCCGCGCGACACCCGCGGCATCGGCTCGAAAGAGAAGGCCGGCGATCTGCTGGCGGAAGGGCTCGACTCGCTGCGCAAGCAGCAGGAAAAGCTTTACGCGCAAGGCACGTGGGCGCTCCTGCTCATCTTCCAGGCGATGGACGCGGCAGGCAAGGACGGTACGATCAAGCATGTGATGTCCGGCGTCAACCCGCAGGGATGCGACGTCTCCTCCTTCAAGCCGCCGTCGGCCAGCGAGTTGGCGCACGACTTTCTCTGGCGCACGACCATCCGCCTGCCGGAGCGCGGGCACATCGGCGTCTTCAACCGGTCGTACTACGAAGAGGTGCTGGTGGTGCGCATCCACCCCGAGATCCTCGACGCCCAGCGCCTGCCACCGGCCGTCGTGTCCAGGCGGATCTGGCAGGAGCGCTTCCAGGACATTGTCGGCTTCGAACGGCATCTCCGGCGGAGCGGCGTCGCCGTCCTGAAGTTCTTCCTGCACGTCTCGAAGGAAGAGCAGAAGAAGCGCTTTCTCGAGCGCCTCGACACGCCGTCGAAGAACTGGAAGTTCTCAACCGGCGACGTCCAGGAGCGCGCTCTGTGGCGCGACTACATGGCCGCGTACCAGGACATGATCCGGCACACCGCGACGCCGCACGCACCGTGGTATGTCGTGCCCGCGGATCACAAGTGGTTCACGCGGCTGATCGTCGCCGAGGCCATCGCCGACGCGATGAAGAAGCTCAACCTGCGCTTCCCAACCGTCGATGCGAGACAGAAGAGAACGCTCGCCGCGGCGGAAGCGGCGCTGCGGCGAAAAGGTGGCTGAGGCGTATAGAATGCCGGGCCATGCCCTGCACCACATCCCGCATCGCGCTGTTCACACACGGAAGAAACCGCGGAGACCGCCGAAACCGCAAAGCGAACCAGATAGGGTCTCTCCTCTGCGGTCTTTGCGTTCTCTGCGGTTGCTTCCCGTCCGTGGCCCGCGCGCAGGAGCCGCAGCGCCCCGTGCCCACTCCCGTCTGGGCGCCGAAGCCGGCGCAGACGCCCGTCTATCCTCCGGGACAGAAAGTCTGGACCAGGCTGACCGACCTGAAGGCGGCGCACAAGGCCGACGCCAACTGGCGCGAACGGCTCGTCGACGATGGACGCTTGACCGGCGACTACGTCGCGGCCGCGCCGGGCACCAAAGTCCCGAAGCGCCTGCACCCCGATACCCGCGAGTGGTTCGCGGTCGTCGAAGGCGAGATTCGAGTCGAGATCGAAGGCCTGCCGCCGTTCACCGCGACGCGCGGGTCGGTGGTGAACATCCCCCGCCAGACCATCTACTCGCTCGAAACCATCGGCGACAGGCCGAGCCTGCGCTTCATCGTCAACGTGACGCACGCCAAGACGCTGTTCCCCCGTGACGCGGCGGCGGCGCCCGTCGAGGCGGCGCCCGCCGGCTCGACGTGGGTGCCCGCCACCCTGAACCGGACGCCCGCACAGTACGATCAGTTCAACCAGCCGACGGTGAACATTCACGAGGCCGCCGCCAGGAACGAGAAGTACACCGGCGGCCGCTTCGTGCGCGACGACAAATCGGAAATGCTGATCATCTACGGCTACGAGAAGAATCTGCCGCCGCTCGATCCCAACGACAAGGGCCACTTCCACGCTGAAAGCGGGGAGTTCTGGCTGGTGTTCGCTGGCCGCATCCGTTACGCCTTCGAGGGCCAGGAGCCGTTCGTCGCCAGCGAGGGCGACGTGGTCTACGTGCCCGCGGGCACGTGGCACGCCACGCGTTACATCGGCGCCGATCCCGCGTGCCGCTTGTCGATCACCGAGTACGTCGGGAATGCGCTGCTGCTCGAGCCGCGGCGGTGATCGATTCGCTGCTGATCACTCTTCCCGGCCTGATCTGGGGCGCCTCGTTTCTGTTCATCGCCGAAGGGCTCGACGCGGTGTCGCCGAGCGGCGTTGCCTTCATCCGCATCCTGGTCGGCTTCCTGACGCTGTCGCTGATGCCAGCGGTCCGCCGGCCGGTGCAGCGCGCCGATCGGGCGCGAACCGCGGTGCTCGGCGTCATCTGGATGGCGTTTCCGCTCAACATGTTTGCGTTCGCGGAACAACACGTCTCATCGGCGCTGGCCGGGATGTTGAACGGGGCGGTACCCCTGTTCGTGGCCGCGGTCGCGGGCGGGATTGCGCGCCGGGTCCCGGCGCGGCCGATCCTGCTCGGTCTGGCGGTCGGCTTTCTGGGCGCGATCCTGATTGCGCTGCCTGGCATGACCCAATCCGACGGCCGCGCCGGGCAAACGCTCGGTGTATCGCTGATCCTGGCCGCGCTGGTCTCGTACGGCTTCGCCTACAGCCTGTCCGGCCCATTGCAGCAGCGCAACGGCGCGCTGCCGGTGATCTGGCGCGCGCTCGGCGTCGCCGTGGTCCTGACCGCGCCACTCGGTATCCCTGCGCTGCTCGCGGGACACTGGTCGCTGCGGCCGATCGCTTCCCTGATCGCACTCGGCGCGGGCGGCACCGGGATCGCGTATGTGATGACCGCGACCGCCGCCGGGCGGATGGGCGCGACGGTGGCGTCGGTGAACAACTTCATCATCCCCGTGGTAGCGCTGGCGCTCGGCGTCGGGCTCAGGCACGAACACGTGTCGTGGGTTGCGATCGCCGGCGCCGGCATCTGCCTGTTCGGCGCCTGGTTGACAAGACGGGGTCGCACCTCGCATTCCCTGGTCTATACTCGCGCCGTGAAATCGATGCTGATGGTCGCGGCTATCCTCATCGGCGCGCCGACAAGCGCGCTGGCGCAGGCGGCGGAGAAGATCACGGTCATGCTCGAGGCGCGGACCGAGGGCCGCGCCACCCCGGACGCTGCCGCGGCGCGGCTGCTCGCCGGGGTCAGGCGCGGGCTGGCGGCGATCGGCGACGTCGAGGTGGTCGAGCCAGAGCATGCGCGCCGGACGATCTGGATCGTGACCGGCGCCGCTCCAGGCTCGTCAGCCGCCTCGGTCATCGTCACCGAGCGGTACGATCGCGAGACGCTGATGGTGCTCGGGGTTGAAGACGATGACATCGCCAATCGGATGATGGCGCTGCAGATCGTCGTCGATCACCAGATCTTCACCGGGCGGGATCCTGCGGCGCTGGCAAAACGAATCGTGACCGCGGTCGACGATGGCATCTTCACGCGGCTGCGAACGCTGAAGCCGAGGCCCTAGGCAGATCATCGGGCCAGCACGCCCGACAACTCCAGATCGATCAGTGCCTCGACGATCGTCGGGTGTTTCCACCCCTTTCGCGCTTCGTCGCGCAGCTCGGCGCACGCCTGATCGGGCGTCTTGGCCCGCTTGTACGGCCGCTCGGTGGTCATCGCGTCGTAGCTATCGACCACGCTGATGACCGCCGCGAGCCAGGGAATCGCATCGCCGCGCAGACCATCGGGGTAGCCGCTCCCGTCCTGGCGCTCGTGGTGATGGCGCACGATCGGGCGCACCGCCTGCAGCGACCGCATCTGGCCGCACAACGCGTCGCCGATGATCGGGTGTTGGCGCATCAGCAGCGCCTCCGCCTCTGTCAGCGCGCCCGCCTTCAGAAGCACGGCATCAGGGATGCCCACCTTGCCCACATCGTGCAGGAACCCGCCGCGATGCAGTGCGATCTGCTGCTCCTCGTCGAGGCCGAGCTGCGCGCCGAGCGCGACCGCGTAGCGCGCCAATCGTTCGCAGTGGCCGCCGGTGCAAGGATCGCGCGCCTCAATCGTCAGGGCCAGGCTGAGAATGACCGACTCGGCGGACTCGAGCTCGTCGGTATACCGCTTCAGGCGCGTGAGCGATCGAACGCGCGCGCGCAGTTCGTCGACCGCAAAGGGCTTCGAAAGAAAGTCGTCGGCGCCCGCCTCGATGCCCCGCAGCCGATCCTCGGTGGCGGCCAGCCCGGTGAGCAGAATCACCGGCAGCAGACGGGTGGCTGTCTCCCGTTTGAGCTGGCGGCACGCTTCGAAGCCGTTCACCACCGGCATGTTGACGTCCATCAGCACCAGGTCGGGACGATAGCGGGCCACCGCCGCGAGCGCGAGCTCGCCGTTCGAGGCGCTGATCACCTCGTAGCCTTCGCGCGTCATCATGCGCGTCAGCACCTCGATGTTGGCGCGCTCATCATCGACCACGAGAACCTTGCCAGAAGGCAGCCCGGACGTAGCCATCGACGGGACGCGGCCGCGCTCTGGGAGCATCGCCATAAGTATCGGGACGGCCTCAAGCCGGGGGGTGTACCAAATAGCACAACGCGGCAAGGGCCCCGGTGCGCTATCGTACACCCGCGCCTGGCCGGTCTGTTAAGATGGTGCCGCGAGCGTTTGAGCTATGAGCTAAGTGATACCGTGCGGCTCATCACCAAAAACGATACATCGCTCGTCGTCGGCCTGATTGCCGGCACGGTCGTGATCTTTCAGCGGCCGCTGCGCTTCATATGGGAAGCGGCAATCGACGTCCAGGACCGCTACCACGTCGACCTGCTGCCGGCGCTGACGATTTTCGCCGGCGTGTTCATCTTTCACGAGGCCAGAAAGCGCCAGCAGGCGAAGGCCGAATCTCACGCCGCCGCGATAGAAGCGGCACAGGCACGAATGCGCGCAGCCGCGCTCGAGCAGCTGATGGCGTTCAGCCAGGCGCTCGCCAACTCCCTGGATCCGACTACTCTCCAGCAGGCCTTGTCACGATACCTGCCGGCCTTTGCCGGCGAGCGCGAATACTGGGTGCTGACGCGCCAGCCCGAACGATGGGACAGTCTGCTCCAGGGCACCAGCGCCACGCGCCAGCGGCCGCAGGAGCTCCTCGAAGCGATCGGCGATCGCGCGCTGGCGCCGGCGACGCGCGTTGAAGCGGCACGCTCGGGCATGGTCGAGGGAGACGTCCTCTGCTTTCCCATGATCGTGGCCAATGTGCCAGTGGGGGCGCTCGGGATTCAGGACGGCGCCTCGATGGACGGCGACCAGCGTCGGACACTCGGGGGCGCCACAGCGCTGATCGCGATCGCGGTGAGAAACGTCCAGCTGTTCGGGGAAGCGCGCCAGCACAGTGTGCGCGACGACCTGACGAACTGCGTCAACCGGGGCCACGGCCTGGAAACGCTCGACCTCGAGCTCCGCCGCGCCCGCCGCTCCCGCCAGCCGCTCTCGATCGTGATGTTCGACATCGATCATTTCAAGCGCGTCAACGACGAATTGGGACACCCTCGCGGCGACGATCTGCTCCGGGCCGTCGGCGCGCAGCTGACCCGCGTGCTGCGCAAGACCGACGTCCGCTGCCGTTATGGCGGCGATGAGTTCCTGATCATCCTTCCCGATACACCGCTGGTCGGGGCGTTGCAGGTTGGCGAATCGATCCGGCGGGAGATGGCGACGCTCGAGCTCGTCGCTGGTGCGACGAGCATCGCGGTCACCGCGAGCGTCGGCGTCGCCACCGCGGGGCCGGACGATCTGGGAGCGACGTCTCTGGTCGAGCGCGCCGACGCGGGTCTGTATGAAGCGAAGCGGGCGGGCCGAAATCGGGTGAGCGCCGCCCCGGCATCGATTCCTCCCGCAGATTCTCACGCCCCGGACGTGCCGGCGGCCGCCGCCCGGCCCTCGTGAGCGCCGAGGCAGCAATGGCCGCGCTCGGCGCCGTCGCGGCCGCCGCGATCGCCGCGGCCGCCATCGCTATCGGGTGGGCTCGCGCCGACCGCGCGTCGCGCCGGGCCGACAAGGCCCTCTTCGACCAGCGCGTTGAGGCATTGGAGGCTGGCAGCCGACTCGCCGCCGATCTCGCACACGACCTTGACAACCTGTTGACTGCGGTCGCCGGCCAGGCCGAATTACTCCTGGCGGGATTGGAGCCGTCGAGCATCCACAGTCAGGGCGCGAAAGAGATTCGCCACGCGGCGCTCAGCGCCGCGCGGCTCACCAGGCCGCTGCGATCGGTGGGCGGCGGCCGCTCCTCCTCGGCCGATGTCATCGACGTCAACGACGTGACCGGCACGGCAGCCGGCTTCCTTCAGCGGAAGTTCGGCACTCAGATCAAGGTCGAGCTGCTGCTCGACCCCGCAGTGAAACCGATCAGGATTGGCGCCGGCCGCCTTGACGCGCTTGTCCTCACCCTCGGAGTCCGCGC